>NZ_JACMOO010000034.1 GCF_014377975.1 Ferruginibacter sp. | reverse complement strand
TTTACTACCTTGAACTGTTGTAATTTTCCATCAAACCCTACCACAAATTTTATATGTACACTTACCATTTCTCCCTCTTCCATTTCTGCAGGATTTACCAGGTTTCTTTCTAAAAATTTTCTTAATGCCTGGATACCACCAGGGTAATCAGGTTCTATTTCCGGATCATCCATTGCTATTGATTTATCAACCAAAACGACTGTTGACGCTAGCACCTGGCCGCCACCTGTTTCAACACCAGCTGGTATACCAATAATTCCGGAATCTTCATCTTTACCACCCACCATATTGATGCTGCCCGTCAATTGAGTTGGCTTAATTTCAAGTAATGTATCCGCCCTGGATTTACTGTCCACTATCAGTGGCGTGGTCAATTTACTTTGAAGAGCTTTTTGTGCTTTTGCAGTTTTTAGTATTTCTTTTTTGGCATCGGCGATTGTTGGCTTTGGCAATCTGCGCATCACGTAATCTCCTACCGGAATAACAATCACTTTTCTTGCAGGAATAAAGGTAAAGGCTGATAAAAAGGTTACTGCGCCAATAGTGATACCCAATGATTTTATAAGCCGGTGATTATAAAACTTACGCAGGGTATATGCACCATACAATTTATTTCTTTTTTCAAAAACGATGTCTAAAACATCGCTGTTCATAATTGATTCGCTGTTCATTGTTGTTGGTTTTGATGTAGTTAAAAAAAATCAAAACCGGCGCCGTTTATATTAAGATGCGTCCTGCCATCAATTCCATAATACCATCAGCAATCACTGCAAGGGCAATATAAAAATCAACCACCTATATTTGCGCATGACAATTTTAATGGTGTGCCTAGGTAATATTTGCCGCAGTCCATTGGCGGAAGGAATTTTATTACAAAAAATTAAAATGGCAGGTTTAAATTGGCAGGTTGACAGTGCCGGCACTAACGGCTTTCATGTTCATGAAGCACCACATTATCTTTCGCAAAGCGTGGCAAAGAAAAAAGGAATCGATATCAGCAACCAGTTATGCCGCCGTTTTGTACCGGAAGATTTTGATCGCTTTGATAAAATCTATGCAATGGCCGGGGATGTACTGGATGAAATGAAACAGATCAGCGGAAAAAAATTTATCAGCCAAAAAGCAGAACTGCTATTAAATGTTGTGTACCCGGGAGAAAACCGGGACATCCCCGATCCATGGTATGGACCAGAAGCTGGCTATTACAAAGTATTTGAAATGATTGATGAAGCCTGTGAAATACTGATTAAACAATTATGATAGAAAAAAGCATGTATTCTTAAAATAATAAAGCAGGTGAAGGAGCTATAATTGCAGATAAATATTTAAAAAAGGCATCGCAATTAAACCCTTCACATAAACCCAACACTCAAAATCGCAACAGATATTTCAACTACATTTAACCTTCATAAAAATTATATAATTTTAACTCCATTATGGCTAAACCATCCATCCCGCAAGGCACCAGAGATTTTACAGCAGATACCGTGCGTAAACGCAATTATATTTTAACAACCATCAAAAATATTTTTGAAATCTATGGATTTGAACCATTGGAAACACCGGCCATGGAAAACCTGGATACGCTGATGGGCAAATATGGTGAAGAAGGAGATAAACTGATTTTTAAGATTCTCAACAATGGCATCAGTGACCCAAAAAATATTGAAAAATCGAAAGAGGGTTTTACAAAAATACTCGAAGGAAAAAGCAGCAGTGACCTTACAGAAAGGGCTTTAAAATATGATCTTACTATTCCATTTGCCCGACATGTTGCCATGAACCATGGACGGCTGACTTTTCCATACAGGCGTTACCAGGTACAGCCTGTGTGGCGTGCAGACAGGCCGCAAAAGGGCCGCTACCGCGAGTTTACACAATGTGATGCCGATGTGGTAGGCAGTACCGCTTTAATAAATGAAGTGGAATTGTGCAATATTTACAACGAAGTATTTAATAAACTCGGCTTGTGGGATTACGAATTAAAAATTAACAGCCGTAAAATTTTAACCGCCCTGGCAACCTTGTGCGGCGGTGCATCAAAACTAACTGACATTACTGTTGCGATTGACAAATTAAATAAGATAGGGTTAGAAAAAGTAAAGGAAGAATTGCTGCAAAGAGGGTTAAGTGAAAAGCAAATTGCCATCATCGAAAAATACCTCCTTATTACGGGAAACAATGAAGAAAAATTAGAACAGATTACAGCATTGATTGGCCATATTGAAACCGGAAAAAAAGGCATTGAAGAAATAGCATTCGTTTACAAACAGGCAGGCAATGTACATTTACAAATTGATTTTACGCTGGCAAGAGGATTGAACTATTATACCGGAATTATACTGGAAGCAACTGCACCGCCTGAAGTAAAAATGGGCAGTATTGGCGGCGGTGGCCGGTATGATGACCTGACAGGATTATTTGATGTACCTGGTATTGCAGGTGTAGGCATTAGCTTTGGTGTTGACAGGATATATGATGTGCTGGAAGAGCTACAATTGTTTCCGGCAGAAGTACACACTGGTACAAAAGCGATATTTTTTAATATGGGTGAAACGGAAAGTCTGTTTGCTTTTACCATTATGCAGCAATTGAGAAGCAAAGGTATTTCCTGCGAATTATACCATGAGTTTACAAAAATCAGTAAACAGTTTAGCTACGCAGAAAAGAAGAAAATACAGTATGCCGTGATTATTGGAAGTAAAGAAATAGAGCAAAAGTATTGCCTCGTAAAACACCTTTCCACTGGCTTGCAGGAAGTAGTAATTTTTGATCAGCTATTTTCTTACTTTAACAAATAAAAAAGGTTACTAATTATATATTTCGGCACTAATTAAAAAAACTATATGCAACCAATTTTTCGCAATCTGTTACTGGCATCCGTTATACTTTTGTTTGCGGCCTGCAGCCAGCCAAATACGCAGGGCAAATTGATTCCTAAAGAAGCGGCCTTTGTTATACAGGTAGATGGCAAAGCCTTGTCCTCCAAATTATCCTGGGATGAGATAAAACAAAACCCCATTTTTAAAGATGCGGCTACAGACAACGCTGTACCTGCTGCCATGAAAGTAATTTTAAAAAATCCCGACAGTGCAGGTATTGACACCAAGACTGATTTAATATTTTTTGCGCTAAAAGACAGCTCCGGCGCTTATGTTGCTTTTGAAGGAACAATAAAAAGTGAAGACCAGTTTAAAACATTTATAAAAACATTTGCAGCCAATGGTACAGAAAGTGAAGCCGATGGGGTAAAGTTTATCAGCAAGCCGCCATTTTGTGCAGGCTATACAAAAGACAGGTTTGTATATTTATTTGATGCTCCGCAAATGAGTACTATGGATGCATTGTCAAAAAGAATGCAACAGGATTCAATTGATATTGCACCCGCTAAAGCAAGGGATATTGCCGCAACCTGCAAAGCTGTTTTTGCTTTAAAGGAAAGCAACAGTTTGGCAAAAAATGATAAGTTTACAAACCTGCTGAAAGAAAGTGGCGATATCCATTTTTGGTTGAATACAGAAGAGCTGTCAAAAGACGCTTTATCAAACGCCATGCTGGCGATGGTTAACCTTGATAAATTATATAAGGGAAGCTTGATTACCGCTACTTTAAATTTTGATAATGGCAAAATAAATATTGCTGCAAAAAGTTATGTAGGCGATGATCTTGCAAAACTGTATAAAAAATATGGCGATGGAAAAGTGAGTGAGGATATGCTGAAACGTATGCCCGGCAAAGATATCATAGGCTTGATAGCCATTGCGTATCAACCAGAAGGCATCAGGCAGTTACTTAAAATGACCAATACTGATGGCTTTGTAAATATGGGACTTACCAATGCAGGTTTTACGATGGATGATTTTATTAAGGCCAACAAGGGCGATCTGGTAGTGGGCGTATCCGACCTTTCCATGAAAACAGATAGTGTGCACAATGAATTTTCTTATCTAAAAGAAAAACCCGTTTTCAATTTTGTTTTTGCTGCTTCTGTTGGTGATAAGGATGCTTTTAATAAACTGATAAACGCAGGTAAAAAAATGGGTGCAAAAGAAATGGGCGACAGCAGTAAAGCGCCGTTTGCCTATAGCTACAATGGTACTTATTTTACCATTGCCAATAATAAAGAAAATGCAGATAAATACCTGGCTGGCACCAATACCAATGTAGATTTTATCAATAAAATAAGTGGCCAACCTTTTGGCGGATATCTTAACATTCATTTACTGTTAAAAGCTTTTGAAAAAGAAGCAGGCAAAGACAGCAGTACCAGTGCAGTATATGATGCATCTTTAAAATTATGGGATAACCTGTTGTTTAAAGGAGGTGATTTAAAAGATGGTGCCATTACACAAAGTGTAGAAATAAACATGGTTGATAAAACAACCAACAGCCTTAAACAACTAAATCAATACGCGGCTAAACTGGGGGAAATTTACAAAGTAAAAAGAGACAAGGAAAAAGCTGCAGAGATGGCTTATGATAATACCATCCCATCTGAAGATGTAGTTGCCAAACCTGTAAAAATTAAATAACTATTATTTATTACCTGCTGTCAATTCAACCACTGAATTGGCAGCTTTCTTATTATCATCAATATGCAAATTTTCCTGCAACAGGTTGTGCCCGATTTTTTTGAAATTGATAAAGCCACGGATTCACAATTGTGGAATCAAACCCTCTCTTTTTCTACCGGCGAAAATGTTCACATCGTAGCACCCAGCGGAAGTGGAAAAACATCCTTTATCCATTTTTTATACGGGCTTAGAAAAGATTACAGCGGCAAAATTTTATATGATAATAATGACATCAAAAGTTTTGATGCAGAAAAATTTTCCACCTGGCGGCAAAAAAGTATCAGCATCATTTTTCAGGACCTGCGGTTGTTTACACAGCAAACAGTTCTGCAAAATCTGGAGATAAAAAGATTGCTATCGCCTTATCACAAAGAGAGCAGGATAACGGACATGGCAAAACGACTGGGCATAGAAAGTAAACTTAGTAAACTTTGCAGCACCTGCAGCTATGGCGAGCAGCAACGCATCGCCATCATTCGTGCTTTACAACAGCCATTTGATTTTTTATTGCTGGATGAACCCTTTAGCCATCTGGACGAAAACAACCGGCAGAAAGCCATGGAATTAATGCAGGAAGAAGCAACTGAAAGAAAGGCCGCCATCATTTTAACCGACCTGAAAAAGATAGATTACTTTCAGGCCGAAAGAGTGTTGTACTTGTAAATTAGTTATGAGTTATAAGTTATGAGTTTTTTCAAAACCGTTTCAGACCTTGGTCTCGAAGAAATCATTAATTCTTAATTTTTTAATTAAAAGATGAGTTATAAGTTTTGACGAAATATGAATAAACCCCGACCAAAAAAAACTTATCACTCATAACTTATAATTCATAACTAAAAAAATGAACCTTTCTTACAAAAATATAGCCCCTTTTCTTGCTGCCGGTCAAAATAAAATTAGCCGCTGGCTGAGTTATATCGGGTTGGGAGTGGGCGTATTGTTATTGTTAAGTGCAGTGCAAATGTATAGTAACATCAATCATTTAATAAGGGATAAAAATACCCGTAAAAGTGGAACTGATTTTATTTCTATTACCAAAACCATCACCAACGACAATATCGGTAAAGACAACCGCTTTACCGATCTGGATGTACAAAATTTACAGGCACAACCATTTATAGAAGGTGCTGCACCATTAAAGGCCAATGCATTTAAAGTAACCGCCGGTGCCGGTGCTATAATACCGTTTACCACCGATATTTTTGTAGAAGCATTGAACAGTAATTTTATTGATACGGTACCCGAAAGTTTTAAATGGAAAGAGGGAGATGAATTTGTACCCATTATTTTTGCCAGTGATTTTTTAGAGATGTACAATGTATTTTCACCCAGTTGGGATCTGCCCCAGATGTCGGAAAAAACAGCCTCCGCAGTGCAGATATTTTTACAATGCCATGGCCGCAATGGCGGGCGGCAATTCAAGGCAAGGATCGTTGCCTTCAGTGACCGGATCAACAGCATACTGGTTCCTGAAAATTTTTTAGCCCAGCAAAATCAGGTATTGGAAGGTGTACAAAATGTTCCTGCGTCCAGGGTATTTTTAAAAACAAAAGATGCCAACAACCCACAGCTGCTGAATTACCTGGCAGAAAAAGATTATCATGTAAATAAAGATAAAACCAAGTTTGGCAGGGTGAAAGGAGTGCTGCAGGCCATTGTAAGCGGACTGGCAGGTTTTGGTGTATTGGTTATTTTACTGGCGCTGGTATTGTTTTCTTTTTATTTACAATTGATGATTGCCAGAAGTAAAGATAACCTGCAACTATTGCTAACACTGGGTTATAGCCCAGGCTGGCTGAGTAAAACGGTGGCTAAAAAATGGATACCGGTGTACATCATCATCATCATATCGGCAGTAGCAGCAACCCAGTTATTGCACCTGGCCTTTCAGCATTTTGTAATGCCCGCCCGGGAAGAACTGTCTTTTTTTATAGACTGGACGGTATTGATAATTGCCATTTTGTTACTGGCTTTATCTGTGGCCATTAATTACCGGCTGGTAAAAAAATCGCTGATTAAATTGTAGGTATTATAAAAACTAAATTACCTCAGTCCCTTTTTTATTAAAAACTCAATCAACGCTTTGGGATGATCTGTTTGTAATCCGGCCAGGCCAAGTGCCAGCGCTATATTCCATTGAGCAGGCCCTTCATCCTTCGATTGAATATCTGCCCAAATGGGTACCTTCTTTTCTTTGGCCGCTAACACCGTTTCGGGGTTATATTCTGTGTAATCTCCATCCAGTATATCAATGTCAAATGTATTAAGCACCTGCAACATTTCAGCCCTCGTCTTTACTGCTCTTGGCAGGCTGATCATTAAAGGCATATTGGGAGCAATTCTTCCCCATTCTTCAAACTGGTGAGGTTCATTAATGTACACCACCACATTATTTTCCATGCCCGCATCAATGATTTGTTTATTTGCCTCTGCCACAGAAGCCTCTTTAAAATCAAGATAAATATTTATTTTTCCCTTGCACAATTGCAGCACTTCTTTAAACGTGGGTATGATGTGCAGACCCCACTCCAGGTGAAGTGGTTCCCGTACTTTTATCCGGCGCAGCGAATCAAATGTAAAGCTGCTTAATTCACCTTGCTGTCCGGTCATGTGTTCGATGGTTGAATTGTGCATGATCACTAATTGACCGTCTTTGGTGGTGCGCAGGTCTATCTCCACAAAGTCGGCTCCGTCATCAATTGTATTTTGGTAAGCGGCCAATGTATTTTCCGGCGCATGTGTATGATCGCCGCGATGAGCAATTACAATGGTTTTGTGTTTTGTAAATGGAAGTAGAGTTGTTTGTGCAAAAGCGCCAAAAGAAAATAATAAAATAATTGTGGCGGTATAAATAAAGGATTGATTGATCGGCATGCTGCATTTTTTGTGGACTAAAAATAGCTAAAAGCTTTTACAAACATCCTGCGTGGCCGTTATGTTTTTGTTATAGCATTTCGGCAATATGCAATCACCACAATCATTTTACAATTTTATCAATTTCGTCGTCTGCGTTTTCTTCTTTCGGTTTGGTAAAATCATTGTTCATCTGGTCTTCAAAAACCTTTTCATCTTTGTTGTTGCGTACCACCAAAAAAACGATTAGTGCAATAGCAGCTATTCCAACAATAATTAAAACTGGCCAGTTCATATCATCAAGATTTAAATAAAGTTAATTCTATTTTTAGGCAGGCTAATATTAAGTAATTATTACGGATTAACTCTTGTTTGCGGGTGAGCAGTGTTATGTAATCCTAAATGCCCGGGACGGGGTTATACCCTAAACAATTAGGAACTTTTATTACAGCTGTTGAGGGCATAGATGTTGACTTTATTTTTGTGAACCGTTAGAAACAAAATTCAATAACTACCTGCAATGTTTGGAAGAAGTGAATAAATTCATTATTTTGATTTGGTAATTGTTTTGCCACACTTGTATAATGCAAAAAACGATCAAAAGCAATCTTAATATTCAATCCTTTGCGTAAGAAGGGAGGTGCGTTTAATTACGGAAATAAAACCGTTGATGGCAATTAAGATAACCATCATTAAACTTCAAACATGACAAGAATAACTTTGACTTATTTATTTCTACTATTTTCTTTTGAATCCTTTGAACAGACATCTAACCGTTTGCCTATTACGAATGATTCTCTAACAAAGCAAATTAAAAGTATTAATAGCGATGAAAAAATCAATGCAGATTCAACTTGGAGTATATTATCTTTTTGGAATAGATATCCTGAAATCAGGGATACCAAAAGATATTATCTATTTCTTTATAAAGACTCCATATTCGGAACTATACCTTTAAAAATATATATTCCTGAAAACTATCAAAACAATGTTCCATCACCTGCTGTCCTACTGTTGCATGGAGCTGTTGCTTTAAGCAGTTTTAAGGATGCGTATCGTGATACTACAACAGATGAAGACTTATTCTATAGGTATTTTGAAAAAAATAATTACATTATAATTCGACCATTTGCTGATAGCTACGGACCTAATGCAACTGGTAAAATAAATTTTGACTGGGGTATAAACCGCTTTAATGGTAGAAAGAATCGAAATAAAACTAATCCGACCTTTCAAACACTTAAGGATATTATTAGTCAGCTTAAGCAAGTGTTAAATATTGATGATAATAAAATATTTGCTTTAGGTCATTCAGATGGTGCTGACGGTGTTTTTGCACTTGAAGTTTACAAACCCTCCTATTTCGCTGGATTTATAGTTTATAATTCTATGCTCGATAACATTTTTAGTCATGATATATTTTTAAGAAATACTTTAAATCGCCCTTTATATTTAGTGCATTCGGATTTAGATAATTTGCGACCAATTCAGCAAACACGTCTACAAATGAAAGGTTTAGACTCTTTGAAAAGTCCTATTCTTTACAAAGAATACTATGGCTATCAGCACTATGATAAACATCTCCAACTGGACTTGCCCTTTGCTTATGAATGGATGAAAAATATCAGCAGGAATTGCTTTCAAAAAAATGTTACATGGGAGTTGAGTGACTCAACAAACAATACTTGCGATTGGTTGCGTGTATTGCAATTTGACACAACAATGAATGGAGCTCCATGGCATACAGAATTGAATACGGAAAGTTATAATAAGCTGAAAAAAGTACATTTTGACTTTCCTTATTACGATTTAAACAAAAGTGCCGCTGTGAAAGCTTCATATAATAATAACATCTTCGATCTACAAACATCACGCATAACAGAAATTGAATTACTGATTAGTCCCATAATGGTCAACCTTCAAAACCCTGTAATAATAAATGTAAATGGTAAAGAAGTATTTAATAAAAAGGTTACTGCCGACAAGGTGTTTCTTTTAAAAAGCTTTACTTCTTCGTTTGACAGAAAAGCACTTTGGGTAACATCCATTAAGGTAAAGACGAATTAACTGCTGCTAACATTTAGTCGTATAGCTGAAGCCTCTGAATTTAAAAAGACTACCAAGAAAACGCAAAAGCCCCACTCTGCTCCTATGGTCGGTATCTTCTCCGAACACAGCCTTTTGCATGCTCTATCAAAGTTAGCGTGGATAAAATTTACCGGAATTAAATACCTTGTAAATTTTAGTGAAGTACTCTTACAGGCGTCGTGATCGGTGAGGAACAACGAAAAAGGAAACAGCATGCAAGCGGTTTAATGGTGGAGGCTACTCTGCTCCTCCCATTGAGAAATCTGCTCTCATCTCATTGACAACTTCGCTGGACACAGGAGTTTTGCGTTAGTGGGCCGAACGAACAAAGTATTGTACATTTGTTTTTCTAGTCAGGTTTTTTGTTGTTGGCTGATCGGATTTTCCATGAATTCCCCACCCATCGCAAAGTAATGCCGTTGGCGGAAAGCTTAAATTAATTATCAGTTAAAAACTTTCTTTTATTAACTTTTTATAGAACAGTAAAAATCCTTTTTTAATATGGATCGAAGAAAATTTATCGAAAATACAGGAACACTATGCTTATCTGCATTGTTACCAATATCAACTTATTCAATGCCTGTAAAAAACAAATATAAATTGGGGCTCCAGCTCTTTTCCATTCACCAGGATATGACTAAGGATACAGTCTCCACCTTAAAGGCTGCAAAAGCAATGGGTTATGAAGATTTTGAAACATTTGGGTTTGATAGCGGGAAAGGAACTTATTATGGTTATAAAGCTATAGAATTTAAGAAAATACTTGAGGATTTACAGATCACTACCAATAGCGGGCATTATGAGTTTGCTTCCTATCTTACTAAATCTGATGATGATTTAAAACGTTTTGTAGAACAGTGTATAAAGGGAGCTCATGTATTGGACATGAAATATATAGTATGGCCCTGGATAGCTCCAGAACAGCGGACTTTGGATAATTTTAAACTAATGGCTAAAAGACTTAATGTTATTGGAGAACAAGTAACTGCATCGGGAATTGGATTTGCCTATCACAATCATGGTTTTGAATTTATAGACCAAGGCGGAGAAAATGGCTTTGATATTATATTAAAAGACACAGACCCTTCATTGGTTAAACTTCAGATGGATATGTATTGGGTGATGAATTCCTCTAAGCATACTCCTAAAGAGTTGATAAGTAAACAACCAGGGCGTTATGTGATGTGGCATTTAAAAGATATGGACAAAGTAACAAGAGATTATACCGAGTTAGGGAATGGTTCTATTGACTATATTAAAATACTTCCAAATCCGGTTGAGTCGGGACTCAAATACTATTATTTGGAGCAAGGGGGTAACTATGCAAATAGTCCAATGCAAAGTGCAGCTGATAATGCTACATATTTAAAAAAGCATCTTCAACAATATTTGTAATAAAAGCCAGCCACTGGTGTAGTAACTAAGATAAGCTTCACCCAAAGCTTTTCACAGAACCGCATGTGACTCGCTCAATTTGTACGTCTTCGTCCTGGCATCATTTTCTGCTCCCGTTGTAGGTTTCTTTCACCGAACACATCCTTTAGCATGCTCTTCCAAAGACAGCGTAGATAAAATTTACCGGAGAGAAGTATGTCGTAAATTTTAATGAAGCACTCTACCCGAAAGTCGTGTTCGGTGAAGACTTCCGCCACGGAAACCAAAGCAATTATAACGCTACGCTTTTTATTGCAGAAAATAAATTGCATACATAATAATCCGGTTAGGGGAAAATAGAGACTGGCAAAGATTTTTTTGATTGCGTACACTGGAGCGCTTCATTTTATGAAATACAATTTGTGAAACATTTTATATCATTTTATTATCAGGACTTGTAAATTACCTGGTGTGAGCATATTGGTTGCGAATAGTATACAACCTGGGGGTTTCGCTGATGATTGTATTTATGAATTAAGAGTAGAAAGCAGAACACTCCGCCGCAACAGAAGTTGAATACTTTACGGGGCTTTTACCGAAGCATAAACAGAAGTGAATATTGCCCATTACAACACCGGCAACTGAAGGAAGGAACGAACTTTTTTTTGTGTAATTTGTCTCATGTGTAATATTTAATCCTTTTTAATTATGAATCAAATGATATTTTTTAGTACAATGATTGTTTGCCTGTCAGGGATCGTTTCATCCGATACAGATAAACGCCAGCTGCTGCTTTTTACGCAGAACAAGGATACCGGACTGGCAGAAAAGCAACTTGCTATCTGGACGGAAGCACAGGCAGAAATGCAGGAGAGAGACCTTACAATTACTGTAATAGCTGGCAACGAGCTGTTGTATAAAAAATACAAAGTAGATTCACAAACGGATTTTACAGTAATACTATTAGGAAAAGACGGCATCGAAAAATTACGTACCCAAAACCTGCTAACTGCAAACAAACTATTTGCACTGATAGATGCAATGCCTATGAGAAGACAAGAAATGCGAAAAAAGGAAAAGAACCAATAGATTTTATCATGAATGTATCCAGTAAAAAACGTTGGCGCATACAAGCTGTAGCAGGGTTATTGCTTACAGGGTCAGGATTAAGTATGGCCATTGATGCCGGACTATCAAAAATGCAGGGAGGAAATTGGTTCTGGTATGGAACGATGGCGTTGATTGTTTTTCAGTCGGGCCTCTGCCTGGTTGTAGATTCGGTACGTTTTAAAAATAAAGCTTAATCTTTCGGTTGGTTTTCACTTCAGAGCAATTGCCTCTCACCGGGCCTCAAACGCACTTTTAATTTGCTGAATACTTTTTGTTTTCGACTTCGGTGTTCCTCACCGGCCACGGAAACATAAATTGACTAACGCCTATTTTTCTAATTTGATATCATTGATGAGGCCCCCAACCAAGGAAGCAAACCAGGGAAACCGCATTCAACAATCATCTGCAATGTTTGGAAAAACTGAATAAATTCATTATTTTAAATTGGGAATTGTTTTACCGCACTTCAGTACTGCAAAAAAGATCAAAAGCAATCTTAACATTAATCTTTTGCGTAAAAGGGAGGTGCGTTTAATTACGGAAATACAAACGTTTTGAGTAATGGTTTTGGCAACCCTACTACCGCTGAATTCCGTTAAATAACACCCACTTTTGACAAATAAAACATTATAAGCATGGACAAAACAAATCATCGTATTTCCCCAATAGAGATCAATAAAGGGGATTTCAGAGAAATTGGTTATCGTTTAATAGACACTATTTCTGATTTTTATGACGCTATTAATGAACGCCTTGTTACTACAGCCGAAACTCCAACGCAAATACAAACTGTTTTAGGAAATGCTTCTTTGCCCGACAATGGTACTTCCGTTGCAGAATTATTTTCTAAGACGACTGATTTATTACTCAACCATTCATTGCTCAATGGCCATCCAAAATTTTTTGGTTATATCACTTCGTCCCCAACTCAAATTGGCGCATTGGCAGATTTGTTAGCTTCGGCAGTTAATCCAAATGTGGGTGCAAATGTTTGAAGCCCGATGGCTACTGCTATTGAAAAGCAGACAGTAAAATGGCTGGCAGAATTCATCGGCGTTTCTCCTACCTATGGAGGAATATTAGTGAGTGGAGGAAATATGGCAAACCTGACAGGTTTCTTAGCTGCAAGAACTGCCAAAGCTCCAAAAAGCATGAAAGAAGATGGTTTAGCAAACGCTGCAGGTGAAATGGTATTCTATTGCTCAAAAGCAACACACACATGGATTGAGAAGGCTGCAGTTTTATTTGGACATGGCTCAAAAGCCATTCGATGGATACCCACAAATACTGATAATAAAATGAATACCACCGTTTTATTACAAACAATCAATGAGGATTTAAATAATGGAAAAAACCCTTTTCTGGTAATTGGAAATGCAGGAGATGTCAGCACGGGTGTAGTAGATAACCTTTCCGAAATAGCGATAATTTGCAAAGCACATAATTTATGGTTTCATATTGACGGTGCTTATGGAATACCTGCCGCAGTAATTCCGCAATACAAAAATTTATTTGATGGAATTAAGGAAGCTGATTCCATTGCGCTCGACCCACACAAATGGCTTTACGCGCCACTTGAAGCAGGTTGCATTTTAGTGAAAAACCCTCAACATCTGGTTGACACTTACAGCGCACATCCGGTTTATTACAACTTTGATAATGGCACTGACGAACCCACTCTTAATTATTACGAATATGGTTTTCAAAATTCAAGGGGCTTTCGGGCATTAAAAGTTTGGATGGCTTTGCAGCAAGTGGGAAAGAATGGTTATATAAAAATGATAAATGAAGACATCGAACTATCGCAACTTTTATTTGATGAAGCACAAAAACATGAGGAACTTGAAGCAGTAACACAAAACTTAAGCATCACCACATTGCGTTATGTTCCTTATAATTATGCACAAGACGAAAGGATGAATGAAACTTATTTGAATACATTGAATGAAAAATTATTAAATGAATTACAACGGGGAGGTGAAGTGTTTTTATCCAATGCTGTTGTTGCAGAAAAATATTGTTTAAGAGCTTGCATCGTAAATTTCCGGACTTCAAAAAAAGACATTCAGGAAGTGGTTGAAATAATAGTGCGTGAAGGGCGAAAAACTTATGAAAAACTTGAGATTAAATGACAACTTTTCATATAAGCTTTCACACCACACAGTCAAAATAAAATATTAATACCGAAGTTGTCTTATCCTGAAATAGCTTGTCAGAAAACTATTCAGAATGGCAGAAAAAAATCGAAAAAAATAAAAGTTAGTCCGAAAAATAATGGATGCTGGCAAAAGATTTAGCTGAATACGAACGCAGCATCCCTTCATTTTATGAAATACAATTGTGAAGATATTTTATGACATTTTATTATCTGGACTTGTAATGACGATACAAAAAATAATGAAAAAAAGCAGCCTCATTCGTGCGATTAAATTGGGTAGGGAAAGGTATGCCAGGGCCACAGACAGATACTGTATTTTGCATCCTGCAGCAAAGCAAAACAGTATTTCAAAAGTAGCAGCGGCTCCCAATAAATGCTATAAAAACCCCTAAAGCCCGGTGTCGCTGAACAGCGTATAGCCAAAAAGCCCCGCAATAGTTTTTATAAGCGGGGCTTTTTTTGGGAAGCTTTCGGCTATTGTTCTTAATATTAGCAGAATTTTATTATAGTATGTCTTTTAACTCTACAACTTTGAAATTTCTGTCAATCTTTATAAATTCTTTAAGCATTGCAATATGGCTTGCCCCCAGTAAAACCACCACTCTTTTGTCTTTACTTTCTGTGATTTTTTGAATTAAAGAGTACATGTATAAGTTTCTCCTGTACCATTCTGAAACCAAATATGCACCAACGAAATTATCTTTTCCCCCTGCTGTATTAAATAACGTAATGTAACTTCCTAGATCGAAGTTTCTGCTTTCCTCTTTATTTAAATTAAGAAGTAGTTGTGTTAAGGATAATTTAACTCTATCCTGGTTTTCTTTCATTTCATAAGCTTTTAAAGTACCTTCAATTTCTTTTTTAAGGTTCGATTGATTTGCTTTATCAATCGCAAGCATTAAACTGTCAAAGGGAAAATTAGCTTGCCTGTAGTCTATCCCATAGACCGTAAGCAGCTTGCTCTTATTTGCCGCTCTAAATGCTAATTGGAACATTTCATTTTGCTGATAGAATGAGTTCCTGGGATATCTTTCCTCTATATAATTAAAGTATTTATTATCAATATATAAATTATACAATGTGTCTAATCTAGCTTGTTTATTGTACTCCCATTCAACAAATATTTTATCAGGTTTATAGGTGCTTATTTTATTTGCTATAACCTCAAGCTCGTTTTGAGATTTTTTATTCATTATGTCAAAATTCTTTACCTGAGCGATATCTGCGCCTGGATTATTGAAGTGAAAAGTACCGATAAGAAGGATCTCTTTCTTAGTGCTTTGAGCATGCAAATACACTGATAGAGTCATGAATAAAAAGAAAATAATATTTTTCATATTTTGAAATTCTAAATTTCTGGTAACGAACAGGGCGATGTTGGGGGATTTGAAAATCGCCCGCCCGGTACCGCTGCCGATTGAAAACAAAAGTACAAGATAACCTACAAATGTTCACCTGATGTTTGTCCTGCCCAAACAACTGTTGTCAAGTTGCAGCCGATGTTCCAATGTCCCGCCCTAACTTTTGGCAAGGCATTGTAAGCTGCAGCCCTTTGTCCACCGATGTTTCTATGCTGTCTTTAAGTAAACCTGAAAATCCGTTCCTTTATTTAACTGACTTTCCACCAAAACCTTCCCTCCTGCATTACGAACAATTTCTTTCACTAAATATAATCCGATCCCTGAACCTTCAATGGCGTTTTCTAATCTATAATACTTTGAAAATATTGCTTCCAATTTACTTTCATCAATCCCTATACCATTATCTTTTACTGATATGACTGTAAAGTCACCTTCCTTACTGGTAGTAACAATAATTTTAGGCTGTCGTTCTGCGGACTTAAATTTTATGGCATTGTTAATCAGGTTATAAACAATTGTCCTTAATTTTCTTCGGGAAAAGGTTATTTCAGAGATGTTAATTTCACTTATGATTATTGCATTTGCGGCAATAATATTATCATTGAGGGTAAGCCGTACATCTTCTAATATATGTTCAAAATTTAGAAGTTCTTCCTGGGCTTTATATTTATGTTCCTCCTTTCTTACTTCAGTTAATTCTTTAATGAGCTTATGCATTTTTGTTAATGCGCTGTCAACAATTTTTAAAAGTGATTGGAATTCCTTTTCATCATTTGGAGTTACATCTTTAAATAACTCTATTGCAAATACTAAATTGGCAAGTGGATTTTTTATATCATGAGAAATAGTATCTAATAAAATTTCATGGTCAGCTACCATTTTTTCTTGTTCCTTTAAATCATTTATCCGCATGGTTATTTCAACAAAAGTTATAATTACACCATCTGTTGTGTTTTGTTTCATTATCACATAGGGTATAATATTCATTTGGTACCAACGCAAGTCGGTAGTTTGAATTTCCTTTTCAAGGATTTTTTTGCTTTCAATAACGTGCTGAATATTGTCTAAAATAGTTGGGAAACGGAAGTTATCTTTTATATCAGCAATAGGTTTGCCAATATCATGGGCAGAGAGGCTAAACTGCTTCATAGCAGGAGGTGTAAATTTCTGTAATTTCAATTCTCCATCCACAAATAATTGTGGGATTATAGTATTACTAAAATAATTTTCCAATTCGTCATTGTGTTCTATAAGGTCTTTTATTTGTTGGTTTTTATCAGGCATTTTTTAATACTTTAAGTTAAATTTGAAAGTTATGCGGTTTTAAATAGGGTTGCATCTTACGGTCACGGCCTTTAGCGATGTGGTGGAATTTGAAATACGGGTCGAGTAGACCAAAGTATTTCAACTTCAGCCGCTCACAGATCCGTACGTGAAAGTCTCCCTTCATACGGCTCTTGTTATTCAGTCAATATACAATTCCCTTCTGCCAGTGAACAAACATCTGCGTATTTAATTGCATGGTGCTTTCGTATTTATTTACGATTGCTTTCTTACTTCTTAACCGGTACTTTTCCTCAATCCATCTTCGTATCAATCCATTCAGGTAAAGAAATACATTGCCCGCTACCCTTGGATTAAATCTACTGTAATAATTCAGCCAGCCCCGTATTTTAGGATTGAGTTT
>NZ_JACMOO010000243.1 GCF_014377975.1 Ferruginibacter sp. | reverse complement strand
TCTTTAACAGGCATACCCATTAAAACTTTTAAACCACCGTAGCCGTTTGCAATACTATTCAGGGCTTTTAATTTTTCAGTTTCAATATTAGCTATCTGCACGGTTAATTTATCTATATCTAATTTTTCAGCAAAACCGTTTTTATATATTTCCCTTGTATCATGATCCAGTTTTTGTAATCTTGTAATATTGGCATTCAGCAAGTCAATCTGCGTTTTACTAACAACCAGCTGGTAGTATATTTTGTAAATATTCGCTTTTATATTTTCCTGCGTTACTTCAGCGGTTTTTTCCCTTGCGTCAATGCTTGTTTTACGAGCCTGTAATCCAACAAATACCTGCCCGTCAAAAAGTACCTGGTTAAGCGATACGCCGCCGCTGGCAGAGTATTTTGTTCCAAATTTTATAGGTATAAAAGTGCCTGCAGGTGCTCCAAAAAATTGACCGGGCAAAAGAGAAGTAGGGATATTTAAATAATCAGTAAGTGCGCCGGTAGCCTTTATATCAGGGAAGGCAGCAGAGGTTATATCCCTGTTGGATTGTTGTTGTATCAATACATCCAGCAAAGCATTTTTTACCTGTACTGCGTTTTTTAATCCATAGTCTACCGCCTGTTTTACCGAAAATTGATTTACTTGCTGGGCTATTAAAATATTGCCTGTTAAAAACAGTACAACAGTCATTATCAGTGTTGTTTTTTTCATTTTACTTCTTTGCATTGTTACTTTTATTAATTCGCTCTTGTTGGTATTTTACAATCATTTTATATCCTTTGGCTGAAGCCATTCCAAAAAGGAAATGAATCACAAATTCTTCTTCAATTTCCGCCATATTGTATTTCATCGTTGACTGAAATCCTACGTCAAATGGCATCATAATGGTTTCAACCCTGAACCGGGCAATGATGTCAACATTCATTTCTGTACGGTACAATTCCTCACGAATGCCGCGGATAATATTATCGCGGATTACATTATAGAGGTAGTCGTTTTTATGTTTGTGAAATTTTTGAAAAGCCCGGGGAAAGTATTTGTGCATGTCAAAAATAAGTGAAGGATTCATCGTACTAAACATTTCAACCACTTTATCCATGGCCATAAATATTTCATGGATCGCATTTTTAGAATGTAACCGGTCGTAATCGCAAATACCTTCATTTTTTTTAAACTCCGCATCTACCACTGCATCTACCAGTTCATCCTTATCGGCAAAGTACTGGTAAATTGTTTTTTTACTCATGCCAAGGTTGTTGGCAATATCATCCATACTCACACTGCGCAAACCATACTGCATAAAAAGTTCATGCGCTTTTTGCTGTATCCGTAAACCTGTTTCTATATCTGCCATAATGAAATGCAAAACTATGGAAACTTTTTGTGTAACTTAAGTTTCCATCATCTTTTTTTACCATTCATAACAATTTCTTGTTTTTAGCAAAGGCATTGCAATAAAGTATCTTTGTTTTTTAAAATACTTTTGTATGCAACAACCCTTCACTTATAAACGGCTACTGCAGTATTTTTTGCAGGGTTTATTGATATTGGCTCCCATTGCCATTACCTTTTGGACTATTGCCGCGGTATTTGGTTTTATAGACGGCATCTTACCCAATTTAATTCATAGCATTGTTCCCCGTATTATGGAAGATGCGCAGGGAAATATAAAACGTATTCCCGGAGTAGGATTTGTGCTGGTAATTTCGCTTGTGTTGCTGGTGGGCTATGTTTCTTCGTCGTACATCTTTACAAAAATTGTGGAAGTGTTTGACGGGGTGCTGGAGAAGACACCAGGAATAAAGTTTGTTTATTCTACCCTAAAAGATTTTTTTGAAGCCTTTGCCGGTGAGAAAAAAAAATTTACCAACAATGTACTGGCCAACGTAGATGACAACGATGTGTGGCGCATTGGTTTTATAACGCAAGATGATATGAGGGAATTTGGGTTTAAAGATTATGTGGCTGTATATATTCCAATGGCCTATTCTGTGGCGGGTAATCTATATATTATTCCCAAAAGCCGGGTGAAACCGATCACAAACATTAGCGCTGCACAAAGTATGAAATTTGCGGTAAGCGGTGGCGTTACCCAGGTGATAGAACCATTGGGCAAAGATGTTTTTACACATACAAAATAAAAATCAGTAACCATACTTTTGTCCATTACAATGAAGTGTATCTTTTTATTTATTAGTTGTTGTTTTATCAGTAGCAAATGTTTTTGCTGGGGGTTTTATGCGCATCAAAAAATAAATTATTACGCCGTATTTTTATTGCCACCACAAATGATGGTATTGTACAAACCCAATATCAGCTTTATCAGCGAACATGCGGTTGATCCGGATAAACGCCGGTATGCAGTGGCAGAGGAAGGTGCCCGTCATTTTATCGACATTGATCATTACGGAATCTATCCTTATACTTCCTTGCCACGTAAATGGAAAGAGGCAATTATCAAATTTGGTGAAGATTCTTTACGTGAATATGGCATTGTGCCCTGGCACATACAAACCATGTTATCCAGGCTCACAAACGCTTTCAAAGAAAAAAATTTTAGTAAAATCATGAAGAACAGCGCAGAGCTGGGCCATTATATAGCCGACTCACATGTGCCACTGCACGCCAACAGCAACCACAACGGGCAATACACCAACCAACGCGGCATACATGGTTTTTGGGAAAGCAGGGTGCCTGAGTTGCTGGCAGAAAAAGAGTTTGATTTTTTTATAGGGAAGGCTGCATATATCGCCAACCCATTGGAATTTGCCTGGGCCAGGGTGTTGGAAAGTGCCAAAGCTGCTGACTCTGTTTTACATGTTGAAAAAGAATTGACCATGCAGTTTGATGCCGATAAAAAATATGCATTTGAAAACCGCAATGGTGTATTGATCCGGCAATATTCTTCTGCCTTTACCATTGCCTTTAATAAGAAACTGGAAGGTATGATAGAACGAAGAATGCGGCAATCCATTTTTGCCGTGGCGTCTTTTTGGTACACGGCATGGGTAAATGCCGGGCAGCCGGATTTAACTGCGCTATCAAAAAAACAGTTTTCAGCGGATGATATGAAGGCATTTGATGAATTAAATACTCAATGGCGTTCGGGCAGCAAAATGATTGGTAAACACGACGAATAAATACAGATGGTTAATGGCTGTTTTTTTGTAGCTGATGTTTCTGATGAGAGTGTGCGGAATGGGAGTTTCCATTTTTTTAAAAACTTTTTTATCAAGCTACGATTGCCTTTTGTAGAAATTTTCTGTCAAACTGGGCTATACCGGATCCTGGTACTAAGAAACTTCGTTATCTAAGTAAATCCACCACCCAAAATTCGCCATATAAAATTTTTGCGGTGTAACAAATAAATTTTTCTTCCTGCCTCATTCGTTATTTTTGCAAACTATTTAAAGAAAGCAACAGCATGGTACACAATTTTAACGCAGGCCCTTCCATATTACCTAAAGAAGTTTTTGAGCAGGCATCTGAAGCAGTATTGAATTATCAAAACAGCGGGTTATCTATTTTAGAAATAGGTCACCGTACATCCACATTTCAGGCGGTGATGGATGAGGCCAGGGCTTTGGTAAAAGAACTGATGCAGCTGGATGCGGATAGGGAAGTGTTGTTTCTGCATGGGGGTGCCTCTACACAATTTATGCAGGTGCCCATGAATTTATTAGATGATAAAGAAACCGCAGCGTATTCCGATACCGGTGTGTGGGGTATTAAAGCCATTAAAGAAGCAAAGTTATTTGGTAAGGTAGAAGTAGTATGTACCGGTAAAGAAAGCAATTATACCATCATACCAAAAGATTTTGCAGTACCCAATGATGCCAAATACTTTCACATCACCACCAATAATACTATTTACGGAAGTCAATGGCAGAAGATTCCTAAAACAAGTATTCCCTTGATAGGGGATATGAGCAGTGATATTTTTAGCAGGGTAATTGATTTTAATGCCTTTGATTTAATTTATGCCGGCGCACAAAAAAATATGGGACCGGCAGGAGTAAATTTACTGGTTGTAAATCCAGCTATTTTAGGCAAGGTGAAGCGTGCCATTCCTTCTATAATGGATTACCGCAACCATATTAAAGAAGGCAGCATGTTTAATACACCGCCTGTGTTTGCGGTATTTGTTTGTATGCTCACACTTCGCTGGCTAAAGGCGCTGGGTGGGGTACCTGCCATAGAAAAATTAAATGATGCCAAAGCAACTTTATTATACCACGAAATTGATAACAACCCTTTATTTACCGGCACCGTTGCCAAAGAAGACAGAAGCAAAATGAATGCTTGTTTTGTAATGAATAATCCTTCTCTGGAAGAAACCTTTTTAAATTTTACCAAACAAAAAAATATTGTTGGCATTAAAGGACACAGGCTGGTAGGTGGTTTCAGGGCTTCTTTATACAATGCATTGCCCATCAGCAGTGTAGAAATACTGGTACAGGCCATGAAAGAATTTACCTTGCTGCATGCCTGAAAAATATTGCTAATTAATACCAAGATAACTATTGCACATGATTACTATTAGTCCCTTTAAAGCTTTAAGACCCCAGGCCGAACACGCAAAACAAGTGGCTAGCCGCCCTTACGATGTACTCAACAGCAAGGAAGCAAAAATTGAAGCACAGGGTAATCCCTTTAGCTTTTTACACATTACCAAAAGTGAGATTGATTTGCCGGATGATACGGACAGTCACTCGCAGCAGGTATATGACAAGGCAAAAAATAATCTGGGTGCTTTTATCAGCCGTAATATTTTGTTCAGGGAAAGCAAGCCCTGCTATTACATTTACCAGTTGATTATGCAGGGTAAAAGCCAGACAGGTTTGGTATGCGGCAGCAGTGTGGATGATTATGAAAATGATCTCATAAAAAAACATGAATTTACAAGGCCTGAAAAAGAGCAGGACAGGATCAGTCATATTAAAACAACCGGCGCACAAACAGGCAATGTTTTTTTAGCGTATAAAAATGTAGCTGAAATTGATAACATCATCAGCGACTGGAAAATCAACAAAAATCCGGTGTATGATTTAATGGCAGATGATGGTATACAACATACTATCTGGATTATTAATGACAATGACACCATTAGTAAAATAACCAATATTTTTAAAACACAGGTTCCCTGTACCTACATTGCAGATGGTCATCACCGGGCAGCTTCCGCAGCCAAAGTACGTGCGGCGTTGGGTGAAAATGCACCTGCTGGCGCAGCCATTTTTTTAACAACTTTATTTCCTGCCAGCGAGTTAATGATAATGGATTATAACAGGCTGGTAAAGGATTTAAACGGTTTAAGTACAGATGAATTACTAACCAGGGCGGCAGAAAAATTTACCATTGAAAAAGTTATGCAGGCGTTTTCTCCGTCATCATTACACCAGTTTGGTTTGTACACAGGCAACCAATGGTACTGCTTAACTACTAAAGAAAATACCTTTACTACTGATCCTATAGGCATTTTAGATGTCACCATTTTACAGGACAACTTTTTTGATCCTATTCTTAACATTAAAGACCAAAGAACAGATGTACGCATTGATTTTGTTGGCGGAATACGCGGCCTGCGTGAATTGGAAAAAAGGGTTGATAGCGGCGAAATGGCAATGGCTGTTAGTTTACATCCAGTAAGTATTGAGCAGTTATTTGACATAGCGGATAGTGGAAATGTAATGCCTCCAAAAAGCACCTGGTTTGAACCCAAGCTCAGAGATGGTTTACTAACTAATTTGATTCATGATATTGTTTAAACCAAAGTAGTGATTTTATCATTAAAATATTTGTAGGTATAAAAAAATTGGCTTTTAGTAAGCAATTCTGATTGCCTGCCTTTAATTTTTCATAGTATTTTTAATCAATGAAACGGATAAAGACGACTTTAATTTTAATGACTTGTTTTTTGCAGAGTGGTTTTGCACAAACTGCCGAAGAACTGCAAACTACTGCCAAATCATTTATGCAGCAGGGCGACTATACCAATGCAGTTTTGGTATTAAACAGGGCTATACAAATGGAGCCCAAAAATATTGAGATCACCAAAAATCTTGCCATGGGATATTATCTTCAAAAAGATAATAACAAAGCGCTTGAACTGATTAAGCCAACGCTGGACAGAGAGGATGCTGATGACCAGTGTTACCAGATAGCTGGGATTATTTACCAGCAGCTTGATATGGTAAAAGACTGCGAGAAATCATACCGAAAAGGAATTAAAAGATTTCCGGTAAGCGGTCCTTTATACAACGAACTGGGTGAATTATTGTACAGCCAAAAAGATTATACGGCAATTAAATTTTGGGAAAAAGGAATTGAACTTGACCCTGACTATTCTAAAAACTATTACAATGCCTGCAAGTATTATTATTTAACGGGCACCGATAAAGTATGGAGTATTTTGTATGGAGAAATTTTTGTGAATATGGAGCCTTTGAGTGCCAATGCACCTGAAGTAAAATCGATTATGATAGAAAGTTATAAAAAGCTTTTTATGGATACCAATATTGCAAAAGATATCAATGATAAGAATAAATTTTCTTTTACCGCTGCATTTATACAAACGATGAATAAGGAATCTGGTGCTGTTTCTACAGGCATAAACCCGGAGTCGCTTACGATGATAAGAACCCGTTTTATTTTAGATTGGGGAAAAGATTATGAACTAAAATTTCCTTTCCGTTTATTTGAGTTGCAGAAACAATTGTTGCAGGAAGGTATGTTTGATTCCTATAGCCAATGGCTGTTTGGGGCTGCACAAAACCTTGCTGCTTTTCAAAACTGGACCATAGCGCATGCTGCCGAATACAATAACTTCACTCGTTTTCAAAAAGGCCGTACCTTCAAAATACCTGCTGCTCAGTACTACCGGTATTAATCACCTATAGTTAAATTTTGTTTTGTATTTAATCCCATTATACAAATGAAGTGGTTAATAAATTTTAGCTATCTTAGTTTTCTATAAAACTTTGGCGATAGAACAACGGGATAAAGAACGTTGACAACAAAAAATAGTATTTTAATTTACAGCCAACGGTTAACGATTTGCTTATGATGAACGAACAGTCAAGAATATTTGATTTTTTGCAATACCAGTTTGATAATTTCCCCAAAGAGGATATGCTGGCCGGAAAAGAAAACGGCATCTGGAAGTTATATAGTACCGCAGAAGTAAAAAGCCTGGCAGATCGGTTAAGTGTTGGCTTGCTTAGCCTGGGCATAGGCGGCCATGACATGACAATTGAAAACCAGGATAAAATTGCATTGGTTAGTAAAAACAGACCGGAGTGGCTGATACTTGACCTGGCTTGTCAGCAGATTGGTGCAGCACTTTGCCCTATTTATCCAACCACTACTGTAAACGAACTGGAATTTATTTTTAACGATGCTGCTGTAAAATTGGCTTTTATAAGTGGAGAAGAAATATGGGCAAAAGTTACCAGTATACGCAGCAGGGTGCCTTCTTTACAAAATATTTATTGCTTTGATGAACTTGCCGGAGCGAATTACTGGAAAAAAATACTTGCTTCACAGGAGGACGTCAATACTTCACTTTTGGAGGAAATAAAAAGATCCATGCTGGCTCAACATTGCGCCACTATTATTTATACTTCCGGTACAACAGGTACACCTAAAGGGGTTATGTTAAGTCACCGAAACATAGTCAGCAATGTATTAAATTCTAAAAAAAGTTTTCCTTTTGAAGATAATATTACATCAAAAGCGTTAAGCTTTTTACCGCTCAATCATATTTTTGAAAGGATGGTTTCCTACATCTACATTGCCAGTGGCATTTCTATTTATTATGCCGAAAGCCTTGATACTATTGCAGAAAATCTGAAAGAAGTTCAACCCAATTTATTTTGTACCGTACCACGTTTACTGGAAAAAGTATATGAGAAAATTATGACAAAGGGTGCCGGACTTTCGGGGATAAAAAGAAAGTTATTTGACTGGGCTGTTGTACTTGGCAATGAATATGATAACAGAAAGAATAGGGGCATTTGGTATAATATGCAGTTGGCCCTGGCCAATAAATTAATATTTAGCAAGTGGAGAGAGGGGCTCGGTAATAAATTGGATTTTATTATAACCGGTGGCGCAGCTTGCCAGGTAAGGTTAATCAGAATTTTTACGGCAGCAAAAATTCCGATTTATGAGGGATATGGGCCTACTGAAAACAGTCCGGTAATTAGTGTTAATTGTCTGTATAAAAATGGTACAAAATTCGGTACAGTGGGACCTGTAATACAGGGCCAGGAAGTTAAACTGGAAGCAGATGGAGAAATATGCGTTAAGGGGCCAAGCGTAATGATGGGCTATTATAAGCGCCCCGATTTAACTGCTGAAACCATTATTGATGGCTGGTTGCATACGGGGGATATCGGTGTATTTGAAGAAGAAAGATTTTTAAAAATAACGGATCGAAAAAAAGAACTTTTTAAAACCAGTGGTGGTAAATATGTTGCGCCGCAGCCTATTGAAAATAAGATGAAGGAATCGCCCTTTGTAGAACAGATGATGATAGTGGGAGCGGAGCAAAAATTTGTAGGAGCCCTGATAGTTCCGTCAATGCCTAATCTTAAAGAATGGATGCGTCAGCAGGATATACCCTTTACCACCAATGAAGCTGTGATTCATCATCCCAGGGTGCTGGAATTATACCGTAAACTGATTGACAGTTTCAATGAATTTTTTAATCATGTAGAACAGGTAAAAAGATTTGAATTGTTACCCAATGAATGGACTATTGACAGTGGGGAACTTACACCTACATTGAAGCTTAAACGCAAAGTGATTATGGAAAAATATAAAGATGCTATTAAAAGAATTTACAATTAATTCATCGTATTATCATTTGCTGATCTGCATTCATCATTTACCTTTTTTCTCTTCCTAAAAGAATGCCGATTTTTAAATTGAAACTAAAATAAGCATCGTTGTTTTTGGGATTACCTCTTATTTGACCGCCAATGGGATTAATAGGATATTTTGGATCAGGAAACCGGCGGTCGTTTAGCGCCAGGGCATCCGCCAATTGGTTTCCATTAAAATATTTCGAAAATAAAGAAGGATCAACATATCGTGTACTCAAATCGTCCAGGTAATCAGTTGTCAAAATCCGATACATAAATTCGGCCCTTAAGTTAAAAACAGAAGACAATTCATATTTCATACCAATACCAACCGGAAAATTTATTTGTTGTAATTTGTAAGGTTTTCTGTTGGGATATTCTGCAAAGCCCTGCCCTTCTGTGCTAAGGGGTTGCAAATCTACTGTTCTTCCATCTAATACGGTTTGCGGATTAAATGAAAAATAGCCAACACCCGCAAGCAGGTAGGGTGAAAGTACCGGCGGTTCATCATCCCTGCTGGCCCAGTTAATAAAAAGAAAAATCGGATAAAATTCAGCTACAAGCGATACCTCAGATATCCTGGAACTAAAACTTAAATTGCGGTTATATCTGGGCGTTGTTTCCTGTACATTTTTTAAAATACTGTCGTAAGCTTTTATATGTCCGAAACTTCCTTCCAGCCTTAAACCTACCGCTTCTTTATACATGGCAGTGAAATAAACACTTCCGTTTAACTGATTATTACCAAGATTTAAATCTTTTACAAAGCGCTTGCCCAGCCCTTTTTTACCACCTACGTCAGTCAGGCAATTCATGGCTCCAAGGGAACCGCCAAACTCAAACATCAGGTCTGTATTGAAATAATTATTATCGTAAAAATAATACTGGGCAAATACCTTTTGTAAAGGCATTAAAAATAAAATTAAAGCAGCAGATAGAATTGTGATTTTTTTCATTCAACTATAAGGGTGATATATAAATCTAATTATTATTTTTTAATAAAAAAATTAGTGTTAGTGATAAACGGTTTTAACGATGCTATATTTTATGTTTTATATTATTTTTATAATATTTGCAAACAGGATTTAATCCGCAAATTGTGCATTTAGGGCTTCTTGCAGTGCAAATATATCGCCCATGCAAGATAAGCCAATGATGGGCTGTAAAAATATGGCTTTCCGGAAAGTATTTTATCAATTGTTTTTCCGCAGCAAATGGTGTTTTGGCATTTGTTGTTAATCCCAGCCTGGCACTTACTCTAAACACATGTGTATCTACCGCCATATTGGGCTGGTGGTCAATTACAGAAGTGATTACGTTGGCTGTTTTTCTTCCTACACCGGGTAACAGCATTAGTTCATCAACCGTCATGGGTACCTTACCAGCAAATTTTTCTACCAGCATGGCGGCCATACCAATCAGGTGTTTGGTTTTATTGTTTGGATAAGAAATGCTTCGGATCAGCGGAAATACTTCATCAAAGGTTGCTGAGGCAAGATATTCAGCCGTAGGGTACTTTTTAAAAATAGCCGGGGTTGTAATATTTACCCTTTTATCCGTGCATTGTGCAGAAAGAATTACCGATACCAGCAACTGAAAAGGATTATCGTATAATAACTCCGTTGCTGCGTCTGGTGCATGAATGGTAAAATAATCAATTACAAACTGATATCGCTGCTGTTTGGTCATAAAAAAAAGTCCCGTATTGTACGGGACGAAAATTATATTAAAAAATCAGTAGAATTAAAACTCCGTATCCGCATGAATAATAGATTTTTCGGCGTAGGCCAAAATATTGTCAATCACGTTTTTTCGGGGAGAAAGAGTGACTTTCTCAAGGCTTTTTTGAGCAGACAAAATTTCCTCGTATTGCTCACGAAGAGTCCAGTCTGCTTCAAGTGCAACCTTAATAGCTGCCGATTTTTGTGTAGAAGTCTCATTGTAAACATACTGAATGAGATCCTCAGGT
>NZ_JACMOO010000242.1 GCF_014377975.1 Ferruginibacter sp. | reverse complement strand
CGGGACTTCTACATCATTCATCGAAAGAATGGGTTCTTTAAACGAAAAATAAAAAAGAGTTGAATTATTTGTTGCATTTTTACATCAGAAAGGAAGAGAAGATTCATATTAAAATGAAAATTCAAATCTTTTAAAAATTAGATGGTATTAATTGTATCACAAAAATGATGAAAGATAATAGCTAAAGATGCGCAGAAAAAGACAGATTTAAAACAACCAACCACGAAAATTAAATTCAGGATTTATATTTTAATTTGTTCCATTTTTTGGGACATTTTTTTTGCCTGAAATTATCGGTCAGTAATGCCAGGTTGGTAATATAAGTAACTGTTAATCCACAGTCCCAATTTCTTAAAAAAAGCCAGTGGTAGAATACCATGGTAATATATTAAGTGATTTAAAAAAAAATCGCTGGTTTATTCCAGCAAAAAAATATAACAGTTTACAAAAGCCATCTTATTCAAAATTATTTTTTTCTGTTTCAGGTTGCTTTGTTGCAGTGTCTGTAAGCAGGCCATTATACAAGGGAGGGTGAATACCTGCAGCAGTTAATTTTTCATAAATTTCAATCATTGCATTGCTCCGTATAGATCCTGCTTCGCTAAGGTCGTTTACCCAAAATAATATCCTTAAATCAATTGCCCTGTCTCCAAATTGCTTTACTAATACAGCCGGCCCGGGAGTGGGCATTATTTTCTCATTACCCGATAATGTATCCCGGATAATTTTTCTTACATTATTTATATCTGTATCATAAGGCATTCCTATCATAAATTCAACCTGCTTATTTCGGTCCTGCATGGTCCAGTTTATAAGATGTTGGGAAAGCAGATCGCCATTAGGTACAATAATATCGGCACCTTCGTTATTATTAATTTTACTTGAACGTACACCAATCTCTTTAACAACGCCCATTTTACCGCCCACTTCTATCAGGTCGCCCACTTGTATCGGTCTTTCAAATGCCAGTATTACACCAGAAACAAGGTTGTTAACAATATTTTGTAAGCCAAACCCAATACCTACTCCCAATGCCCCAATCATAATAGAGAGTTTATCAATTGGAATACCGGCGGCAGCCACCGCAATAAAAAATCCGAGTATCCAGATGGCAAGCCGAATTAATAACATCATGGAACCAAGGCGGTTGCGTTTGCTGGTATTGTTTGATTTTTCGTTGCCAAAGAAAAAATTTATACCCCCGGATAGTACAGAAGAAAGCCAGATGATAAAAATAAAAATGGCTACACTTTGAATTGTAAATACCATATTGCCAATGGTTCTTGTGGCATCGAAAAAAGAACTGATTGCCTGCATCAAAGTTTCGTACAAAGTGAGGTTGCGGGCCAAGGATACTACCCACACGAAGGATGCCAATATCCACAATACCCTCACGAAACGGGCCTGCAGTGTGTTGAAATTGATAAAGTCGGAAAAGCGGCTATTGTGGTAAGCCTCAGATTGAAGATAGATTGTTTCCAGTACCATGGCACAAAACACTTTGAGGCTAATACCCAGCATCAGGCACTGAATAGCACTTACCCCTAATATTTTTGCCAAAGTAACCCGGCCTGTCAGATTGAAAAAAATGGAGAGCGCAGCTTGGGTTAGCGTAAATACGAACATTGCTTTTGAAGCAGGAGATTCCGGAATATTTATAAGGTTTGGTTTTTTATTGAGTATTATTTTTATAGAAACTGTCGCCAGTAAAATGCCAGCAAAAAATAAACCCCAACGTTCACCAAATGCTGATTCCAGCAAAAGATCATCCATTGCATAATATAACCACAGAACACAAAGTACTGCCCATATTATTTTAGATTGTTTGGTTAGATAGGGATAGATAAGGAAAATAAGCAGTAGTAAGCGAAACAACTCTACACCATGCAGTAACGACATGGGAGGGTTGGCAAAAAAGAATGGCAAATAGGTAAACAAAGCCATCAGGCACCCTGCTAAAACACTTCGGCATAAAAAATGGGTAGGTTCCAAAATAGCAGTTGCATTGGGTTGTTTTTTTATCAGTCCCATATTCAAAAACGACCATGAAAAAATAAAAATAAAAACTGACAGCCCAATGGTTAATACGTTCCATTTTTCATTCAGATAAATAGTAATTATTTTTGCTGATCTTAGCAGGGCGTTGGTAGCGATTTCACCAAACTGATGCTTGTATTCATGTTGCTTTGCAATAAATAAGGGAGCTTCTTCCCGGTTCCAGATACCCAGCTTTAGCGAGATGGTTAAATAGCGCATATCCGAAATAATATCGGTGGCCTCCAATAGATTAACCGATACTTTGTTTCGTAAAAAGTTCACCCTGTAAAGTGTTTTTTGCTGAAGGGAGTCAAGCGAAAATCCTTCTGTCCGTATATCATCTAATTGCTCCTGTAAAACAGAATCTGCAACCTGTAACTTTAAGGCAGGGTCTTGAAGTATTTTTATTACTTCCTTATTGCTCTGGGTAAGTTCGTTGCTAAAATTTGTAAGGATGCGCTGATAGGAAGACAGATCATCTAAAATTTCTTTTAAAATAATTTCCCCGCTATTCAAACTGCGAAGGTTTAGGTGGCTTCCATTTTTTACAAGTCTTAACTTAAAGTCCTTTACCTTTTTTTCAATTTCGGGCATGTTCAATGAAATAGAGGTAATATTAAATTTACGTCGTATCAAAAAATCTGTATGATCTATTGCGGCGGTATACATTGCCACTTTAATAACCAGGTTGGGAAGCAGGCTGTCGTTAACAATTTGTTTGGCTGAATCAGGTAATTCTTTTTGTAAGGATTGCGAAAACACCGCTTGAATTGTGAACAGTATTCCAACTGCAACTGCAATCAGCGGGCGAATATTTTTTTTATCGTAATCAATTATTAACATGGTTTGTTTCTTTTAATCTGTTTTGGAAAAGAAATACAATGGATATCGGCATCTGAACTTCATGATGTAAGAGCGTTTCATTAAACAGACTTCCAATGTGCTTGTGAAATGCCTCTTCCGTTAGTGTAAACTGGCTTTTTTATATAAGCTTTCCAAGGCTGGTATTGTTACAAAATTAAAGAAGCACAACCATTATTACCCAACTGTTTTAACCGGTTATCCTTTCAAAAAGCAAATTAATTCTGACTGGGAGAATAAAGTAACAGTTGATTATTGAGTACTTAAAATGAACTATTATACCAATCTGTATTGTTTTATTCCCTTCGGCATCGGGGAAAACAATATTACTTACCGGTTATAGATTTTTATACACCCCTTATTTTTTTATAACCTCGTTCCTTTTATAATTGTTATTTTTACTTTTATACGATTAACCCAAACAACCAACATATGAAGTCGATTTTACTGCTTGCCTTTTTAGTTTTTAATGTATGCTATGCCCAGCAACTAAACGACTGGGAAAACCCTGCTCTGGTATCTCAAGGCAAAGAAAATCCTCATGCCACTGCCATGATTTTTACCAATGCAGCGGATGTGAAAAATGACGATTATCGCCGTTCTCCTTTTTATGAATCACTCAATGGCACCTGGAAATTTGTTTACACAGACAAGTATGCCAACCGGCCAATTAATTTTTTTGAAACTGCGTTGGATGATTCCAAATGGAACGACCTGCCTGTTCCATCCAATTGGGAATTGAAGGGATTTGGCATTCCGATTTATACCAACATTATTTACCCGTTTCCAAAAAATCCTCCCTTTATCGGCGACAATAATCCGGTAGGTACTTACAGAAAACAATTTACTGTTCCCGATACCTGGACGGGTAAGGATATCCTGCTGCATTTTGGTTCTATCACCGGTTGTGCGTTTGTTTATGTAAACGGGCATAAGGTGGGTATTACTAAAAATTCCAAATCGCCTGCAGAATTTAATATCAGTCCTTACCTTGCAAAAGGCAATAATGTTTTGGCCGTTCAGGTGTTTCGCTGGCACGATGGCAGCTACATGGAAGACCAGGATTTCTGGCGCATCAGCGGTATTGAACGGGATGTATTTTTATATGCAATGCCAAAGTTAAGCGTATGGGATTTTTTTATAAAAGGCGATCTGGATGCAAACTATACCAATGGGCTTTTTAGTGCAGCGGTTGAGCTTCGGCAGTTTACAGACAATACCATTAAAGCAGGTTCTGTATTGGTTGAAGTGCTGGATAAAAATGGCAAACCGGTTTTTAGTAAACAACAAAAATTTAGGATGGGCAGCGATTCTATACAAACAATTGCTTTTAATGGCACTGTAAAAAATTCATTAAAATGGAGTGGCGAATTTCCTAACCTGTATGATTGCATCATTACCTGGAAAGATGCTGCCGGCAATGTGTTAGGCGTAACAGGTTCTAAGATAGGATTTAGAAAAGTAGAGATAAAAAATGCACAGCTTTTTATAAATGGGGTGGCTACCTATGTGCATGGTGTTAACCGCCACGAGCATGATGAGGTTGAAGGGCATGTTATCAGTAAAGCAGGGATGATTAAAGATATTCAGCTGATGAAAGAATACAATATCAATGCAGTGAGAACAAGTCATTATCCCAACGATCCGGAGTGGTATAAACTATGCGATGAATATGGTATGTATCTGGTAGATGAAGCAAATATAGAAACACATGGAATGGGTGCAGGCGGACAGGGCTGGTACGATACCGCCAGACATATTGCTTATAATCCTTTGTGGGCACCGTCTTTCCTTAACCGCATTCATTGCCTGGTAGAGCGGGATAAAAATCATCCCTCTGTAATTTTATGGTCGCTTGGAAATGAAAATGGCAACGGCCCGGTTTTTCACGATGCGTACAAATGGATAAAGCAACGCGATAACAGCCGTTATGTACAGTTTGAATCAGCGGCTGAGGAAGAAAATACAGACATCGTTTGCCCAATGTATCCGGGTATGAATTATATGAAAGCCTATGCTGCATCGGATAAAAAACGTCCCTTTATCATGTGCGAATATTCGCATGCCATGGGCAACAGCAATGGTAATTTTCAGGAATACTGGGATGTGATAATGACGGATAAAAAAATGCAGGGTGGTTTTATCTGGGATTGGGTTGACCAGGGTTTAAAAAGAACCACACCCGATGGAAGAACCTGGTGGGCTTACGGTGGCGACCTTGGCGGCTATGCTTTACAGAACGATGAAAACTTTTGTACCAATGGTTTGGTTGCAAGCGACAGAAGCATACACCCTGGTTTAAACGAAGTAAAAAAAGTATACCAGAATATTTTATTTAAAGCAAAAGATGCATCGAAAGGATTGATTACTGTAATGAATCTATTTGATTTTACCAACCTGGATCAGTACAGTTTTAAATGGCAGTTAATGCGCAATGGAGAACTGGTAAAAGAAGATACTTTTTTAGTAACGCTGGCACCACATCAGCAAAAAGATATTGTGTTAACCCTGCCGCAGTTTAAATCGCCGGACGGCAATGAATTTTATCTTAACCTGTATGCCTTTATAAAAACAGCCACCCCGCTATTGGCTGCCGGGCATGAAATTGCAAGAGAGCAATTTAAAACAGCAGGCAATTATTTTGCGGCAACTCCTAATAAAGAAAGTCAGTTGCAGGTTACAAAAAACGGCAGCAGCATCCAGTTTTCGGCTGGTAAAATTTCGGGAGTGTTTAATTTAAACATGGGTAGAATCAGTCGCTATGCAATCAGCAACAATGCTTCGCTGATCAACCAGTTTCCTGAGCCATATTTTTGGCGGGCACCCACTGACAACGATTTTGGCAATAACATGCCGGAAGGAATGGGCATCTGGCGCAATGCACATAGCAATATGCAAAAGAAAAATATTACGGTGGGCGAACAAACAGCAGCTGGCTTATCTATAAAAGTAGATTATGATTTAACGGGTATCAATGTTCCCTACACAGTAGAATATATAATACAAAATGATGGCTCCATAAAGGTTACAGCTTCTATCGATATGACGGGTAGAAACCTGCCCGAGTTACCCCGCTTTGGTATGCGGATGCAATTGCCTGCCGGGGTAAATAACCTTGCCTACTATGGACGTGGGCCATGGGAAAATGCTACAGACAGAAATACAGCGTCTTTTGTTGGGTTGTATAAAGATGATGTTGCAAACCAGGCTACTACCAATTACATTCGCCCGCAGGAGAGTGGTTATAAAACAGATATCCGCTGGCTTACACTTACCAATAAAGAAGGGAAGGGTTTGCAGATTGAAGGCGTGCAGCCAATTTGTTTTAGCGCCACCAATAATAAATCAGAAGATCTTGACCCCGGCCTAACCAAAAAACAACAGCACTGGATAGATATAAAACCAAGAAGCGAAGTGTACCTGAACATTGATTTAAAACAGCGGGGCGTTGGTGGTGATAACAGTTGGGGAGCTTTGCCACATCAGCAATACAGAATGCTGGATAAGAAGTATGCTTACAGTTATGTTATGCGGTTGATTGACAAATAACAAACCAGGCTAAATTATTTTGTAACCGGAGTTTCTGCAGCATGCGCTTTACAAGTAAACGCAACAGAAACTCCGGTACTTTTTTTTTATCAATTGCGTAACATAATATATTTCAAACAAGAAAAGAAAGCCGAAAGAACCAAGCCAATTGCCAGCTTACTCATGCACTGCAAGCACCGGCACCTTGCTTTGATAAATTAGTTTTTTTGTATGCTGGGTTTTAAACAGCCGTTCAAAAAAATTATGGTAACGGGGAGCAATAATGATGAGGTCAATATTTTTATCCCTGGTAAATACTTCTACTGATTCGTGAAAATCAAAGAGGCGCATAAAATAAAATTCAGGATTAAACTCAGCTAATAAACCTTCCATTTTATCCCTTTCCTCCTTAAAATCTTTGGTAACAGAAATGTAATGATTGCTGTTGATATTTAAAATATGCAGAGAAGGTTTAAAGAATTGTAACACCTTTTTTATGCAAAGCAGGGTAGGCGTATCTTCCACCGATTTTAACTCGGAAGTGATGAGTGCATTTGAAATACCATTGTAGGTTGCATCTTCAGGAACAATCAGTACAGGGCAAATTTCTTTTTCACTCAACTTAAGCGTATTGCTTCCCGAAAACCGCTGTTCCCTGGGTGTTTTACCCGTAAGGCCCATTACAATCATAAAAGCTCCCCTTACATGTGCAAAAGCAGCAAGGCTGTCAATAAAATTATGTCCCGATTCCAGTTCAATCTCAATATTACTTACCACCCGGCCTAATTCCTCCTTTTGACTATTTAAATAGTTTCTGGCCATGGTAGTGTCTTCGCCATCTGTATAAAAATGATAAAGAATTAATCTTGCAGGTTTCTCTTTATACATCTGTGCTGCAAAATGTGCTGCGTTGAAAGAGGTTTGAGAAAAATCTAATGGTACTATTACATTAAGCATTACAAAATTTTTTACAAAGTAAATAAAAAACCAACTATTATAACTTTTATTTAATCAGGATTAGTTAAAATCCTCTCTTATTTTATGATTATTATGCACCAAATTCAATAAATAATACCATTCGGTAATGGCAGGAAATTGAACGACAGTTACTGCTGATTATTTTTAAAAGATAACTTTATAATAAAACAGTAAAAAGCCACCGCAGTTTTTCAATATTATTTTTTATTTTATAATGAAATTTTATTGTTGGATTTATTGTTTTTAGGTGTATAAAATAATAAAAAAGATGTGACTAAATATTATGTAGTATTATTAACAAATTATTTGTGCAATCGTTTGCACCGTTTTTATTGACAGCTTTTGTTTAACTTTAAAATTGAAAAATAATACTGTAGGACAGGTTTCAGTAACAAAGATTTTGTAAAAAGAAATTAAATAATAGTCCACAAAAATATTGTAAATGCAGCTGTGGTTATAAGTAAATTTATATAGAAAAATAAGGCATAAAAATTAGTTTTTTTTCATTAGTAGTTAGTTTTGGTAAAACAGGTACCATCGGATTCAATATCGGGTGGTATCTTTTTAATACGAAGGTTTTAAAAGGATAATAAATCTTTGAAAACCTGGTCTCTGCCCATTCAAATCCCCGCTTTTAAAACAATATACATTAATGATCAACTGTAAAAAAAAGGGCAGATTTACTGCTCTTTTTTGCGTCCGTTTTGTCAATTTTATTTATATACCCGTATATAGTCCACTTCCATGGTTGCATTAGTAAATGCCGGATCAACAGCACCTCCAAAACCGCCGCCCATGGCAACATTTAAGATAAAAAAGAAATCGTGGTTAAACGGAATGGCGCCGCTGTTAATTGTAGTATGAAACAACAAACCATCCACATAAATTTTAATGTATGACGCCGTCCATTCCAAAGCATAAATATGAAATGCAGTAGTAGCATCTGCAATTACCGTTGTATGTCCATCCGCATTCCCGCCAGATCTTCCCGGATAATGCAGTGTACCATAAATGGTATTTAAAGTACGGCCTAAATGTTCCATAATATCAATTTCTCCACACGCAGGCCAGCCAGCCGTACTAATATCACTGCCCAGCATCCAGAGGGCAGGCCAGGTGCCAACACCGGCAGGAAGTTTGGCCCTTATTTCTACCTTGCCAAAAGTAAAGGCAAATTTATCTTTGGAAAGCAATCTTGCAGAAGTATAGCCACTGCCACTGTAATTTTCCTTCAAGGCATTTATTTTTAAAACACCCCCCTGAACAACAGCATTTTCCGGTCTGTTGGTATAGTATTCCAATTCTGCATTACCCCATCCATTGCCTCCGGTGCCCAGATCATATCCCCATTTTGCAGGGTCGGGCGCACCATCGGTGTTAAACTCGTCTGACCAAAAAAGTGTGGGTATCGCCGCTTTTACCGTTACAGTAACTTCGATAGATTTTTTTATAGTAAGCAATGAACTGCTGGAAGCTGTTACGGAAACGGTGTAAGTATTGCTACCACTTGTTGTGTACTGATAACCTATATTGCCCGAAGCTGCTGTTTTAATATCGCCGTTACCAAATTCGTATGTATAAGAGACTGCATTGTCGGCACTGGCGGTAAAATTAACCTTGCCGCTGCTGTCAGTGCTTACCGTAGCATTTATAATAAGATTGGAAGGCGGTGTTTTGGGTGAATTATCTGCGCCGGCTTTTTTACAACTGGCTAATGCAACAAAAACAAGTACTAAAGTCAACAGTTTTTTTAAATTTTTCATGTGCTGTAATTTAGCTTTTAATTTTGGATACCAGGCATTATCCTCAATACCTGTGTTGTATCAATTATTGTTAGTTTCGGATATTAACAAAATTTCGTGCCCAGATAATAGCCAAATCAAAATGGGCTGTGGAAAGGCTTAAGGACTGTTTGCATATAAAGTTACGAATGGCCATATGCGTGGAAAACCTAACGCTGGAGAGGAGCCAATCTGCTGAAACCAGCTGCTACTCGGCAAAAGTCTTATCAATATTGACAACAGCAACAAATTCTACCGCAGGGTAATCCATAACACTTACTATGCTGCATTCTAAATAATGGTTACTTTGGTAAGAAAAGCTATGCATGATTTTACAACACTTGCGTTAGACGAGTCTACATGCGCCTTCATTATAATTTTAACAGCCCCTTCTATCTGTAAGTACGGTTGTATCAGAGAACAGCAAGGGCATTAATCCTTGCTGTCCTTTTCAATTTATAATACAGTCGCAGATTATTTTAATTCCTTCTGCAGCTTCATATTCAGTGCTACGTAGTCATCATTTTTTGCAGCTTTTGCCAATTCAATTGATTTGTTTGACACGGCTAATGCTTCCTGCTTTTTTCCAAGTTTTGCCAGTACCCGTGCTTTCTGGTAAAACATATAAAATGCATCCGGGTTTTGAGCAGTTGATTTTTCAAGCCAAGATAATGCCTGGTTAAGGTCTTTGCCATTGTCTACGTAGTACATGGCCGCCGCGTAATAAGGGCGGTTATCCTTTTCCATCAGGTCTTTTATTTGTGCAGATACTTTGCTGTCAACATCGGTGGTAATGGGCACTGCAACAACAATATCATCCCAGATAACCTGTAAATTGCAACTGTTGCTGGTTACATCCCCAAATAAAATGGTAAATGTTTCTACCGGAAAACCGAGATTAACTGGTGTAACTTTTATACGCACTATATCCTGATCCTGCTTGTAAGCGGCAGGGCTGGTAACATCTATTTGTTTGGTGATAATTACGGTCCACTCGGTGGCATTTGGAATGGTTAATAAACCATATTTACCGGCAGGTATTTTTGTGCCACCTATTGTTACGTCATCTCCAAATGTAAGCGTGGTGGCGCTATTGGCACCTGTACGCCAAACTTTATCGTAAGGCACCAGATCACCAAATATTTTACGCCCTTTCATACCTGGCCTTGAATAGGACAATTCAATTTTAGACAGGCCAAAGTTTTGTTTTACTTCCTGTGTTGATGAAGGCTGCGGTGTATTCAATTGCTGGGCAAAAGAACCAAAGGAAAATGCACTGAGCATCATTATAAAGCTTAATTTTTTTATCATGGTAATTTTTTTGAATTGTAAATATAAGCGATTGAATTTTTTAAATTGAAAGGTAAAATAATATTTAAAACCCCGACCTGGATTTAGCGGTACACAAACCATTTGCCGGTGTTGGATGATGATGAGTATTGCCCATCTATATTTTATATTAATTTAATGTACCTGGCGTTGCTCACTGCTGTTTAAAATATTGACTGAAATTATATAATTTACAGTTAGGCGGCAGCAAGATGGAAGACGTTACAGGTAATAAAGTTATCTGCACTATTGGTGACTGTAATTTTTTGTGAACAACAGGGATGGACACCTGTTTATTTTTCTGCACAAGGCTCTATTGACAGGTACTGTTGTACTAAACAACAACATGAACCAACAAAGTATGCTGAAACAATTGCAGAAACTAAAGCTATCTGGAATGGCTAAACGTTGTGAAGCAATCCTCAATCATCCATTGTCCAGCATACCAAATCTGAAGCCCTGGTTGCCGCACTTACTGAGATAAAAGCTGGTTGTCAGATGAATAAATAAACGCAATTCAAGTTTGTGTACATCAACGAAGCAGTACTAAAAAGTGCAATATGCAAAAGGCTAACAGCCAATTTAAATAAAATATAATTTAAATGTGATTTATTGAGACAACAGAAAGACAACTAAATTACCTAAGCAACAACCGACACAAATGACTGTTGAATTTTCACCGGAATGCCGGGTTACAAAATAAAAAAATGTTTTACCGAAGCGAACGGTTTGTGGATGCATGAACCGGGTAGGGAATTTATAACTAAAAAATTTGCTTCCAAATAGTTGATGTAATTTTACTGCTCAAATATTTCCAATAACATGTTATCTGCCGGATTGAGAATTCACACAAAAATCAATCATCAAAAACTAGAAAAAAAAATTATCGCTGCCATAAAAGGCATTGATAACATTCAGGGATACACCGATTTTTTAACATTATTTGCTGCTTATTTTGGAGCAGTTGAAAAGCTGGTGGATGAATCAATCAATCTCTCTTGTATACCCGATTATCTGCAACGCCGCAAAGTAGCGGCACTAACAGCAGATATGAATTTTTTAAATACCCAATTAATTCCACCGGCAACACCTATTATTTTACCCGACATAGAAAATAATTTGCAGTGTTTGGGTGCTATGTATGTGATGGAAGGATCTACCCTTGGTGGCGCCACCATTGCCAGGTTGATAGCTTCTAAAACTAATTTGTTAACTGAAGACGGGTTAGCTTTTTTTAATGGGTATGGAGCAGATACAATGCCTATGTGGCAAACTTTTAAAAATCAGCTGGATAGTATTTTACTTAGTCCGGAAGATGAGTATGTAGTGATTCATTCAGCAAATGAAACGTTTGCCAGGTTTAGCGACTGGATTGATTTGTGTAATTCCAATTGATTTTATTTGCGGTTAAATGTGAGGAAAAATGTACTTCCTTTCCCCAATTCACTTTCAGCCCAAATGCGGGCATTGTGTTTTTGCATAATTTTTTTAACGATTGCTAATCCTATACCCGTACCCTCAATATCTTTTACATTTTCCATGCGGCTGAACAATAGGAAAATATTATCAAGGTCATTTTCAGCAATGCCGATACCGTTGTCTTTTATAGTATACAAAACCTGTGTGCCTGATATTTTACCTTCAATTTGAACTAACGGAGAATTGGAGTTTTGAGAATATTTTACCGCATTGCCTATCAAATTATGAAAAACCTGCCACAGCATTACAGGGTCTCCCTGCAAGGCTGGAGTTTCTCCTATCTTTATCTTTACGTT
>NZ_JACMOO010000033.1 GCF_014377975.1 Ferruginibacter sp. | reverse complement strand
TTTAGATTTAATGCAGGTCCGGAATTAGGATTTGCAACGGGTTCTTTTTCCAATACCCACTCTATAGGAATTGGAGGTTCTGTTCAGGGGGAAGTTTCTTTGCAGGAACATTTATACGGTACAGCTACCTTCGGTGTAACGGCATATAAGGGTAAATCTTCCGGATCAAATACAAATTACAAAGTAGCTACGATTATACCACTTAGAGTGGGTGCAAAATATTTTTTAACTGGAGGATTTTATGGTTCATTTCAGTTAGGAGTTGGATTTTTGAATAATACAACTCCAGGTCTTAATATTATCAATCCAAATACGGATGCTTCTGGAACTGCATTTGCTTATTCGCCTCAGATAGGTTATGAATTTAAAACGAAAAATTACAAGTCTATTGATGCTACTTTTAAATATGACGGGTATTCGGGCGGCAATAAAATTGGTACCGTTGGAACTATAGGATTTAGATTGGCTTATATTTTTTAAACGATAAAGTAGTTGAATTAAAAAAAGTGCTACTTGTATAGTTGCACTTTTTTATTAATAATATTTCGCTCAGGTAAATTGCTTTGAATAAAAAACACCTGGAATAAAATTCAAATCAGGGGAAGCAGTTAATTATACTGCTGCTACCTGCTTTGGTAACGTAATGCGGTTAAATTCTGCACCGCTGAATATCTTGGCTAATCTGTTATCATGCGATTCTTTCCATTCTTTAATATTAGTTTCAGAAACAATGCGCCAGAAGTTTTTTGATTTCAGATCTTCGTAATCCGGAGACTGAACGAAAATACCCAGGATGGTATTTCTTTTCTTAAATTCAATCTTAACGGCGTTTTTTGCGAGATGCCCCCCTTCAATAAATTTTGCAATTACTTCGTTTATCATAATTAAAATTTTTGCAAATGTAGGCTTTTTCAGGCGTATTTCGGTAAGTATTAAAACATAATATGTAACGCAATAACCGCACAATAACTAAACTGATTTCATTCTAAACTCTTTGCGTCTAACCGATGGTGTACAACCAATGCAAAATTTTTGCGCTTCACATCTGCAAAGAAAATTAATTACCTGTTTATCATCCATCACTTCAACATAAAAGATAAATAAGCATTGCGAAACTAAATTCTATTACCAGGCAAACGCATCTGATTTTTTGCATACTAAAGGGCGGGTAAGATTATAGGGAGACAGTTTTTAAGGCAACAAAATCCCAAATGAATAACATTTCATCCATTTGGGATGCAAAAAAATAGCTTCAACTATTTTCCTAAAATTATTTCATCCTTTTGGAATTAAGCAAACGAATGTTTCATAGTGCTCTTAATTTAAACGTCTAGCCTGATTACTTTGTAAGGTAAGATGATTTTATATTTCTACATTTACCAAAATATTCCTCCCTTTAAAATGACATTATCAATATTTCTTGCGCATCAATGGCATAGTTTCTGGCGGGCCCGCAATGCCAATAAAAGCCTGGTGCTACAGATTGTTTTAGGTATTTTTTATTTGCTGATATTTATAGACATTGCTGGCCTGGGTATTTTATTACCTTACCTGGTACAGGAATCAATACCGGATAAAGAGCCCATATCTTTATTTTGTTCTTACATTATTTACTATTTCCTCCTGGGGCTATTGGTTAGGTTTCAGTTACAGGAACTGCCTTCGATCAGCATTCAGCCTTACCTGGCGCAAAACATTAAACGCAGCAGTATGCTACGTTTTTTAAACGTACGTTCATTGGTGCATGTTATAAATATTTTGCCACTGTTTATTTTTATCCCATTTTCTGTAGTAATTATTTTACCTGTTTACGGTGCATTTGCAACCGGTTGTTTTTTACTATCAATGTTTGCTTTGGTCATTAACAACCATTTTTTAAACATGTACATTAAACGCAAATCAGTAAGCAGCAGTGGATGGTTCTTTTCTATTATTGTTATTATCCTTTTGTTAAAAGGATTCGATTATTTCAAAATTTTCTCTTTTGAAAAAACGTCCGCCAACCTGTTTACCGGCTTACTCCATCACCCCGGCTTGTGTATTATTCCTGTAGCATTGGCAATTTTTGTTTTCCTGCTTAGCAACCGGTATTTAAGAAGCCATTTATACATTGAAGAACTGGTAAGTGAACGCAAATTAAAAGTAAGCAGGAACTATTCTTTTTTAGATAAATATGGCGATATGGGAGAAATGATGGCACTGGATCTAAAGCTGATCTTTAGAAATAAACGTCCAAAATCATTGATTATTTTATCGGGTGTATTTTTATTATACGGTTTTTTATTCTATCCCAGATATTTGCAAACAGGCAACTACACTATGTTGTTTCTTTTTGCTTTATTTATTACCGGATTATTTATTAGCAATTACGGACAGTTTTTATTTGCCTGGCAAAGCAGTCATTTTGATGGCATGATGAGTTACAATATCAATATAAAGCAATACATAAAAACCAAGTTTTATTTATTTGTAACGGTAAGTTCTTTACAATTTTTAATAGCCAGTTTTTATGGATTTATGGGATGGCAGATTATACCTATTCAGTTAGCTGCTTTTTTATACAGTATTGGTATTAATAGTTTTTTAACCATTTATGCCGCTACCTACAATTATAAATACCTTAATCTCAGCAAATCAGCCAGTATGAATTTTCAGGGAGTTGGCGCCATACAATGGCTGCAAATGTTAATTATTGCATTTGGGCCAGTGGGAGTATTTTTTTTATTAAATAAATATGCTGGTTTTTGGGCTGCCATTATAAGTATCTCCGCAGTAGGAATTATAGGTTTGGCACTCAATAAAATGATCATACACTGGCTGGCAGGGCAATTCAATATTCGTAAACATAAAATACTGGAAGGTTTTAGAGAGCGGTAATCTTTGCAGTTAACAGTTGCAATTACTGCACCTGTTTTTATTTTATTCACAAAAAAAAGTATACATGATTGTTATAAAAAATTTGCAAAAATCATACAAGGGAGTGATTGCTGTTGACGTTGAAGAATTGGAAATTCATGCGGGCGAAGTAATTGGTTTGGTAGGAAACAATGGTGCCGGCAAAACTACTTTTTTCAGATTATTGCTTGACCTCATCAGAGCAAACAAGGGTGAGATATTATCAAAAGGAATTCCGGTAACTACCACCGAAGAATGGAAAAGTTATACCGCAGCTTATATTGATGAAGGTTTTTTGATTGATTACCTTACGCCCGAAGAATATTTTTATTTTGTGGGCAAACTCAATCAATTATCCAAAGCAGATGTGGATGATTTCCTACAATCCTATCAGGTATTTTTTGATGAGGCGGTTTTGGGTAAAGGAAAGTATATCCGTGATTTTAGCAAGGGCAACCAGTTTAAAATTGGTATTGTTGCAGCACTGCTTACCAATCCCGAATTATTAATATTGGATGAACCCTTTGCCAACCTTGACCCTACCACCCAGTTAAGATTGGTGGATATGATAAAGGAAATGGCAGCCCATAAACAGATGTGCGTTGTTGTAAGCAGCCATGATATTAACCATGTTTCGGAAGTAAGCAGCCGGGTTTTGCTGATGGAAAAAGGTAAAATTATTAAGGATATCGCCGGCGGAGAAGCTGCGTTTGATGAAATGGTAGATTATTTTAAAGTGAAATAGCTTCAGTTACAGTTGTAAACATACAAATTGTAGTATTTGTGTACTGTTTTAAAATAAAAAGGTATATTTGCGACTTAAATTTATACAATACAATTTTAAAAAATGGACAAAACACTAGGCACCGTTAAGTTTTTCAATTCTGAAAAAGGATTCGGTTTTATCAAGCATGATGATTCTAACAAAGAAACTTTCGTACATGTTAGCGGATTAATCAACGACATTAAAGAAGGCGACCATGTAGAATTTGATCTGCAGGAAGGTAAAAAAGGTTTAAATGCCGTTAACGTTAAATTGATCTAATAGAACATATTGATCTTTGTTAATAAAAGGTATTGGGCTGCTAATTTTTTAGCGGCCCTTTTTTTATGCAACTATCTAAACCCCGGTGGCATAGTTAGGCAAAAGCAGGTTTTACAATCAGGATACAAAAGGCCACTGTTTTTTTATTTTTGCCATCAAAAAATAGACAACCAATCCACTGCCAAAAACCAGTAAAAAAGAAAGTATAATCGTGAAGCCTGTTGCATAAAAAATAAAAAGCCACATGGCAATTGCCAGCACCACCGGCAAAGGATATAAAGGCATTTTGAAAGGCAGGTTTTCCGTTCCATTTCTTTTTCGTAACAGTACCACGCCGGCTGCCTGGCCAATAAACTGCACCATAATACGCATTGCCAGTATGCCATCAATAATGTGTTTCATTTTAAAAGATAAACTAAATATAAATGCCAGTGCTGCCAACACTAATAATGACACATAGGGGAAATTTTTTGTTGGATGTAATTTGCCAAACACTTTAAAAAAAGCTCCGTCAACCGCGGCGGCATAAGGTACTCTTGAATACCCTAACATTACCGCAAATAAAGATGCCAGTGCTACCCACAAAATCATAATGGTGCCCACCTTTGCTGCCGTTGGCCCATACAGTCTTTCTAAAAATGTACTCACCACAAAATTATTCAGGCCGTTATCCTGCCAGTACTTTATTTCCTGCCAGGGTATTACACTGCCTACACTCATGTTCATTGCCAGGTATAAAACAGCAATACCAATTACAGAAATGAACATGCTGCGTGGAATATTTTTTCCAGGATCTTTTATCTCGCCACCCAAATGACAGACATTGTAATAACCAAGATAACTGTACACAGTTTTTACGCAAGCCTGTCCAAATACAAAAGACACCAGCTGCCCCCAGCTGAAATCAGTATTTATATTTTTTAAAGGCTGTAAAAAATTACCATGCGCAATACCACCAATGATGATCCAGCCAAGGGTAAGCAATACACCCGTCCATAACAACACTCCAATTTTACCAATACTGTCAATTTTTCTGTACAGTAAAAACGTGATAAAAATGATAACGGCACCCGACACTGCCTTGGCCTGCCAGTCTTGCAAATGAATCAAATATCCCAGGTACTGCGAAAAACCTATGGCTGCAGAAGCCGCCACCAGCGGGGCCTGTATAACAGTTTGCCACACATATAAAAAACTCATCAGGCGGCCCATACCATTTTTGCCATACGCTTCTTTTAAAAAATTATAACTACCTCCTGCCAATGGATAAGCTGCTCCCAGCTCACTCCATATCATGGCATCAACCAGCGACAGCAGGGCTCCTGCTATCCAGGCGTATAAAAACATGCCGCCCATTAGCCCCATGACAATCGGTAAGGTTACAAAGGGACCAATACCAACCATATCGATCATGTTGAGTACGGTAGATTGAAAAAGTCCGAGCCTGCGTTGAAGTATAGGAGCTGCTGCCATTAAAATATTTAAGAGCGGAAATTACAATTTAGAAGCCACAATATAATTAGTGTGTTTTGTATAAATACAATAACAGTGGCTAATGCCGGGAAATTAAGCTGTAAAATAGGTAAGTAAAACATCCTTAAAAACAAACTGGCCTCCTTAAGGAAGCCTGATTGTTTCGGAATCATTAATAATCGAAAACAAATATTAAATATCGTATAATTTTTTTACCAGCTTTTATTAAGCGCCTTATTGAATTCGGGGAAATTTTGTTTTTTATAAGCGTTTTCGCCAAAATACTTTAAAGGAGATTCTATTTCTTTTACTTTTAAATATCCTGAAAGAGGCACTGGCTGGGCATTTATGTCAGCAACAAACACCGTGGTTGGAAAACTCAATTGTCCATAGCACAAATAAACCGCCAGCCCGTTCACCTTATTTAATTTATTATAGCCGTATTTTTTTCCATTCCATTGCAACGAATCTTTTTGTTCTGCATCTAATTTTACGGCATAATAATGTTCATTGATATAAGCTGCAACTTTTTCATTGCTGTAAGTTTCTTTGTCCATTACCTTGCACCAGCCACACCAGCTTGTATACACATCTACCAAAATTGGTTTAGGGTTTTTGCTATACGCTTCGTTTAATTGTGCTATTGTAAGCCACTGTACTTTTTCCTTCTGTAAAGGCATAAAAGAAATGCTTACAAAAAACAACACCATGATAATTAAAAAAAGGGTAACCTTTTGCATACAATAATTGTTTAGTAGCTTACACCATCACCTAACGTTCAATCAATGAATAAAATTGTTGTAGCCATTACCGGAGCAAGCGGATCTGTATATTCAAAAGTTTTATTAGACAAATTGCTGAACATAAAAGATCAATGGGCCGATCTTTCGGTTGTTTTAACAGAAAATGCCAAAGAAGTATGGAAAACAGAAATGGATAACGACCATTATAAAAATTATCCTGTAAAAATGTATGGTTCGCAGGATTTTATGGCGCCATTTGCTTCCGGTTCGGGCCAGTATAATATCATGATTATTGTTCCCTGCAGCATGGGTACATTGGGTAGAATTGCCGGTGGCATCAGCAACGATCTTATCAGCAGAGCAGCAGATGTTGTTCTTAAAGAAAGAAGGAAATTGATTTGTGTGGTGAGAGATACTCCTTACAATCTTATCCATATTCGTAATATGGAAACGATCACATTGGCTGGTGGAATTATTTGCCCCGCTACCCCGTCGTTTTACAGCAAACCTGCCACCATTGAAGAAGTGGCTGCAACAGTTGTTGACAGGGTACTTGATATTGCCGGACTAACCATTAATACCTTCCGTTGGGGAGGCTCAATATCTAATAAAGAAGAAATATAGAAAAGCTCAGTAGGGATTGATCCAAAGAAAATAACCTGGCGGCCATACTTATTGATACTTTCAACAAAAAAGCAGCGTTATTAACTGCTGCTTTGCATTTATAAAATTGAAAATATATTTACCTTAAATCAATTACTTCTACACCGGGAAATTTCTTTGCATCAAATAAAAATTGCGTATCATTTACTGATGTTGCTGTATTCATATTGGTTACGGAATAGGTATATTTATTGCCCGTTTTTTCAAACACTTTTGTACTGCTGATGGTTTGTGATCCCTTATCTACAAATACAAGTACCTTAAAAAATGGCTTGCTTTTGTCAATGGGTGTTAACTCAATTTCCTGTATCTTTTTACCAGCTACTGTTTTTTCCCCATTCAGTTTATACAAATAATCTTTATCATAAAAATTGGTAAATATTTTTTGAGGAGTAAGGCTGTTGGCAGCAGGATCTACTTTGGTAATGGTTACCTCATTGGTGCTTTTATCATACGTTGAAATAGTACTGCCATCACAAAAAATTTCCTGGCCTGTAATGGTTACGCGGTATTTGTTGCCTTTCATATAAACAATGCCGGTTTTAGTTCCTAAATTTTTACCAGCACCATTTTCAATATTTAAAGCAAATTTTGCCTGTACCCCTTTAAAGGTTTTAAATTTTGCACTTACGGCATCCAGCACTTTTTTTGCATCGGGATCGTTGTTCCCCAATCCTTTTGGTTGAGCATAAATGGTAACGATACTCAATAGTAAAAGTGTCACCGATGTAATTAGTTTATTCATTTTATTAGATTTATATACAATACTTTTTTATAAAGAGGTCAAAGATAAGCGAATAGACTGTTTTACAAATACTGAGTTTAACATTGGTTTTTAAGGAAGTGTTAATGTATTTTTTATTACCCAAATAAATAAGCATGGTTAACGTTAATAGTTATTATCAAGTTGTATTTTACATCCACTTCAATTCTCAACATACTTCACCGCACTATTGATTCTATTTTGTAATCATTTAATATCATTGAAATCATGATGGAAAAAACTATTGCCCTTACCCAAAGGGAAACTTATGCTCCCGGCAGATTTACAGAATTTTTATGGTGGCTTTCTACCGCAGAAAAAGAACTACTGGCTGATGCGGTGGTTGACCGCAACCGCCATAAAATAATCGGCATGACGGTATTAACTACCTGGGCTTTTGCCACCCTGGCCTGGACGTATTTTTTTAGTACAGTTGCCACGTCCGGCTGGCTGGCCGTACTACTTGGTTTTTTTATGGGATTTATTATTTTAACCATCGACCGGGCGTTAATAAAAGGCATCAATAAATTTTCAAAAAGCAAATTGCTGCCTTTGGTTTTCAGAAGCTTACTTGCCCTTACCATCGGTACTTTCATGGCGCAGCCTGCATTGTTGTATATATTTAATAAAGAGATCAGGCTGCAAACATCTTTAGACAATGAAAAAAAGAAACAACTAAAAAGCCAGGAACTCACCGACCTGTATAAAAATAAGCAGACAACCTTGTTATCAGAAAAAGAAAGCCTTCAAAAAGAACTTCAAATAAAATATGCAGATGTTGCCAAAGCCAGGCAAAATTTTTTATCAGAAACCGATGGGAGCGGCGGTACTGGTAAAGTGGGCATTAAGGATATTGCCATTGCCAAAAGAAACGAATATCAAAAATTAGATGGCGAATATCAACAGTTGGTCAATATTGAGCAGCCAAAAATTACAACCATTGAAACAGCATTAAAAACAATGGATGATACCATTAAAAAAGAAGAAGCTGATTTTACTAATTACTTCAACGATGGTTTTTTAACACAGATTGAAGCACTCAATAATCTGATAAAAACCAATCCTGCCTTGCAGTTCAGGTATTATTTATTAGTCATTATTTTATTATTGATAGAACTGATGCCTGTGATTGCAAAAACGATTTTACCCTCCGGCACCTACGATGAAAGAGCCATGCAAAGAGAAGCAATGGAAAAAGAAATGGTGAGCAGCAATATCAGTAAAGAAAAAGAGCTAAAAGAATTGTACAATTCATTGGCGCATCAAAATGACAAAGAAGCTATCTCAGCTTTTTTCGATCTTACTAAAGAAGAGCGCAACCAGAAAATAACGGGTTTCAGTCAACAATGGAAGCAGGAAAAAAATCAAACTTTTAACAGCCTGTGGGAAACGATGAAGAAAGAAGTTTTAACCCGGCAGGAACACTGATTTGATGTCAGGTTTCTTTCAGTATACAAAATTTTGTTTCATTACTCCAGAAATATTATTACTAATAATATAGCGGTAATGTCTGATTTTCTTCTGGCTTGATGACAGATTTTTATATTTAACAGCTAACAATTATAAAAAAATGAAAGCTATTTAAAAATCAGCGATCAGAGATTTTTTATATCAGCTCGCTTTGCAATACAGCATTTTTTACGGCAGTTTTTCTATCCGAAAATTCTTTTGCAGCCTTAATAAAGTTTACAAAAATTGGCTGAGGATTTTCTACCGTACTTTTTAGTTCCGGGTGATATTGTACACCAATAAAAAAAGGATGATCTTTTAACTCAATAATTTCTACCAGGCCCGTACCGGGGTTTTTTCCACTGGCAATCATACCTGCATTTTCAAATTGTTCCAGGTAGGCATTGTTAAATTCCCAGCGGTGGCGGTGCCGTTCGCTGATAGTTGACTGACCATAAATTTTATAAGCAAGCGTATCTTCCTTTATTTCGCATGGATAAGCGCCTAACCGCATAGTACCACCCTTTGCAGTCACTTTCTTTTGGCCTTCCATCAAATCAATTACCGGATTCGTGGTGTCAGCCTTCATTTCAGTACTATTGGCATCTTTTAAATCCAGTACATTTCTTGCAAACTCAATAGCCGCCATTTGCATTCCCAGGCAAATGCCAAAAAACGGCAAATTGTTTTCTCTTGCAAATTTTACCGAAACGATTTTGCCTTCAATGCCCCTCATACCAAAACCAGGGGCTACCAACAAACCATCCAGACCGCCCAATTTTTCCTGCACATTATCCTCTGTAATTGTTTCGCTGTGTACATTCACAATGTTCACCTTGCATTCGTTTATGGCGCCCGCATGAACAAAAGATTCTAAAATAGATTTATAGGCATCCTGCAGCTCAATATATTTTCCAATCAAACCTATATTAATTTTTCCGGATGGATATTTCAGCTTATCCAGGAAACCTTTCCATTTACTTAGTTCAGGAGCTGAGTATCCGTTGATGTGCAGTTTTTTTAATACAATTATGTCCAGGCCTTCATGCAACATTTTCAAAGGCACTTCATAAATAGAATTGGCATCCATCGCTTCAATAACCGCTTCTGTTTTTACATTACAAAACAAGGCAATTTTTTTTCTCAATTCCATGTTTAATGAACGCTCGGTTCTGCAAACAATAATATCCGGATGCACCCCGTTTTCACTCATTAGTTTTACACTGTGCTGCGTAGGTTTTGTTTTTAATTCTTTAGCAGCCTTTAAATAAGGAATTAATGTAAGATGCACTACCAGGCAGTCTTCTTCTTCCATCTGCCATTGCAGCTGCCGTACTGCTTCAACAAAAGGTAAACTTTCGATATCACCTACGGTACCGCCAATCTCTGTTATAACGATATCATATTCTCCCGTATTTCCTAACAACAACATGCGGCGTTTTATTTCATCCGTAATATGTGGAACCACCTGCACTGTTTTACCAAGATAAGCACCTTCTCTTTCCTGGTTAATAACGGTTTGGTAAATACGCCCGGTGGTAACATTATTGGCCTGGCTTGTATGGATATTTAAAAAGCGTTCGTAGTGCCCCAGATCCAGATCCGTTTCTGCACCATCTTCTGTAACAAAACATTCACCATGTTCGTAAGGGTTTAATGTTCCTGGATCTACATTAATGTAGGGATCAAATTTCTGGATGGTAACTTTCAACCCTCTTGCCTGTAATAATTTAGCAAGAGAAGCCGCTATAATACCTTTACCTAAAGAAGAGGTAACCCCTCCGGTTACAAAAATATATTTAGCCGTTTTCATGTAATTATCTGTTTTGAGTTTGTCATTTTATTAATGGATGAAACAAAAAATGCCTGCCAGTATATGTTCAATCTGTTTCGATGCCGGGTTATAATTAGGTAAACATATTACTTACAAAACAATATCTAAAATGGTAGTTTTTAATTCCGAAATGACCAGCGGAAAAAAATGAAGATAAGATATCCGTGAGGTCGGTCAAAAATACAGCAAAAAATCCGGAGGAGAAAATTTAGCAAAGGGATTTGTTCAAAAACAATTCACAAAAAAAACAAAATGCTTGCCAGTTAAGCCTTCCAGCTTAAAAAAGTTGAACGATATTTTTGCACCATACCTTAAATGATAGTATAAATAATGGTTAAATTAATAAAATAATAATAGCCTCCGGAATATAAATTCTTTTCATTTTCTGCCATATTAAAATATAATTTAAATACCAGTTATGCCTGCTTCAAAAAGGTATCTGTAAAAGTTTACTGCAAAAACTTTTGTTTTGCATCTGGCAGCGTTGTAATTTTATCTATTTTAATAAAGCATCAATATTGAATGTATAAAATATAACTTATGGGTGATATTAAACAGAGTTTTAAGACAAAATCAGATACGGCAAGTGTAGAAATTAAAGCTATGTTAAAAGAACATGGTGACAAAAAAATAGGAGAAGTAACGCTTAACCAGATTTACCAGGGAATGCGTGGAATCACTGGGCTTGTATCTGAAACTTCTTTACTGGATGCCCAGGAAGGTATTCGCTTTCGCGGACATACGATTCCTGAATTAAGAGAAAAATTACCTAAATCGAAAAATGGTGCCGAGCCGTTACCAGAAGGATTATTTCATTTAATGTTAATGGATGAATTTCCAACGGAAGAGGATGCACAGCACATCACCGCTTTATGGCAAAGGCGCAGTCACGTGCCCAACCACGTATTTGCCACCATTGAAGCTTTACCCGTAAGTACGCACCCGATGACTCAGTTTGTTGTTGCCATTATGGCTTTACAAACAGAAAGCACTTTTGCCAAACGCTATGCTGCAGGAATGAATAAAAAAGATTACTGGGAAGCTACCTTTGATGATACTATGGATTTGGTGGCCCGTTTGCCCAGAGTGGCTGCTTATATTTATAGAAGAAAATACAAAAGGGGCGAACACATACAGCCAAATGGCCTGCTGGATTGGGCCGGTAATTTTGCCCACATGATGGGATACGATAATGAAGAATTTAAAGAACTGATGCGGCTGTACATGACCATTCATGCAGATCATGAGGGGGGGAATGTTTCAGCACATACTACCCATCTGGTAGGGTCAGCATTAAGTGATCCCTATCTTTCTTTTGCTGCGGGTATGAACGGGCTGGCAGGCCCTTTGCACGGTTTGGCCAACCAGGAAGTAATTAAATGGATTTATGATATGCGGGAAGATCTCGGCGTGGAAACCCCCTCAAAAATACAGATTGAAGAATATGTAAAGAAAACACTGAGTGAAGGAAAAGTTGTACCCGGTTATGGTCATGCCGTTTTGCGTAAAACAGATCCCCGGTTTACTGCATTAATGGAATTCTGTAAAAAACATTTACCCGATGACCCACTGGTAAATACCGTTTGGAATATTTATGAAGTGGTACCTCCATTGTTAAAATCGCTGGGTAAAGTAAAAAACCCCTGGCCAAATGTTGATGCACATAGTGGTGCATTACTGGTGCATTACGGCATGGTGGAATATGAATTTTATACTGTTTTGTTTGGCGTATCGCGGGCACTGGGTGTACTGGCAAGCCTTTGCTGGGACAGAGCCCTGAGCTTTCCACTCGAACGTCCAAAATCTGTTACTACAGATCTGGTAAAAAAATGGCTGGAAGGAAAAGATGAAATTTGGGGTGATTAATTTTACCGTTTATTTTACTATTCAATAAAATAAACAATCAACAATTGTAAGGGTAACCTGGCATGCTATAACCGGCATCAAACATCATTTTAAAAGTATGTATCAAAATAGCAAACAACTTTTCGAGCGGGCACAGCAATCTATACCCGGCGGTGTAAACTCGCCCGTACGGGCTTTTAAGAGTGTAGGCGGCACACCAGTATTTATAAAAAGTGCTAAAGGAGCTTATTTATATGATGCGGATGATAATCAGTACATTGATTACATTGCTTCCTGGGGCCCCATGATTTTGGGACACGCATATGAACCGGTTATAAAAGCTATACAGGAAAAAGCCATTTACTCCACCTCATTTGGCGCACCGACCGAACTGGAAATTGAGATGGCTGAACTGATAAAATCAATGGCACCCAATATTGACCTGGTGCGCATGGTAAGCAGCGGCACAGAAGCCTGTATGAGTGCATTGCGTTTGGCACGGGGCTATACAGGCAGAAATAAATTTATTAAATTTGACGGCTGTTATCATGGCCATGCGGATGCTTTTTTAGTGAAGGCGGGCAGCGGAATGGCTACCCTGTCCATTCAAACAGTACCGGGCGTAACGGCTGGCGTTAGTAATGATACCCTAACCTGCGCATACAATGATTTGCCGGCGGTACAGCAATTGGTACAACAATATAAAGGAGAAATTGCAGCCATTATTATTGAACCCATCGTGGGTAATATGGGATGCGTTCTTCCTGCACCAGGTTTTTTAGAAGGCCTTCGGAAAATATGTGATGAAGAAAGTATTATTTTTATTTTTGATGAAGTAATGACAGGTTTCCGGCTGTCGGCTGGCGGTGCACAGGCAAGGTTAAATATCAATGCCGACCTGGTAACCTATGGCAAAGTGATGGGCGCTGGTTTACCTGTAGGCGCTTTCGGTGGCAAAAAAGAAATCATGCAACACATTGCCCCACTCGGAAACATTTACCAGGCGGGCACTTTAAGCGGAAACCCTATTGCAATGATTGCAGGATATACTTTATTAAATGAATTAAAAGCAAACCCGGCGTTTTATATAGAACTGGATGCCAAAACAAAATACCTGGCCGATGGCTTCGAAAAAGTTTTTATACAAGCTAAAGTTGCTTACCGCATTAACCGCTTTGGAAGTATGATTAGTATTCATTTTAGTGATCATGATATTACTGATTTTGAATCTGCCTCCAAGGCAGATATTGGCAGGTTTAACCAGCTCTTTCATTTTATGCTGAACAAAGGAATTTATTTACCGCCTTCTGCATACGAAAGCTGGTTTTTAAACAACGCATTATCTTATGCAGATCTTGATAAAACAATTGACGTGCTGCAACAATTTTTATTGCAGTAATTCTATAGCATCCAGAAAATTCATACTTACTTTTTTGTAAGAAAGAAAACATGCCTTGTTATTAAAAACTATGCTTAACGCAGCGCAACTTATACAGCAATATAACCTTCAGCCACATCCTGAAGGTGGCTGGTTTAAGGAAACGTACAAATGCCACGAATATATCCCAGCCAGTGCTTTACCGAAAAGATTTGGCAGCAACAGAGCCTTTTCTACAGCCATTTACTTTTTGCTGGAGCAAGGAAATTTCTCTGCTTTTCACCGGATAAAAAGTGATGAGTGCTGGCATTTTTATGCCGGCGATCCTTTGAGGGTATATGTGCTGCAACCCAACGGCCATCTGGATATCATTGACCTGGGCAATGATATTTTTCAAGGGCAACAGTTTCAATATATCGTGCCAGCCAATTGCTGGTTCGCCAGCCGCCCTTTACCCGGAAGCAGCTTTTGTTTTGTTGGCTGCACGGTTGCCCCCGGTTTTGATTTTGCAGATTTTGAAATGGCGGATGCAGCATCATTAATAGCAAAGTATCCTCAATATCAAAACATTATTAAAGAATTGTGCAGGTAAAAATGTACTTTAAATTTTTATACCTGGTTAATTGACCAGCTTACAATTCCCTGAAACTGCCGTTTAACTTTTTCTTTAAAAAAAGTTGTACGAATGGATATTATCTTTACCCATTTAAGACTATTATGACAAGAGAGGAAAATTTTATGCAGCAGGCAATTGCATTATCCCAGCATGGGATGATGAACAATGAAGGTGGCCCTTTTGGCTGCGTAATAGTGAAGGATGATGTAATAATTGGCAGGGGAAATAACAAAGTGATTTGCACCAAAGACCCGACTGCGCATGCAGAAATTACGGCCATCAGGGATGCCTGTAAAAATCTAGGCAGTTATCAGTTGGACGGGTGTGAAATTTATACCAGTTGCGAACCGTGCCCCATGTGCCTGGGTGCCATTTATTGGGCTCGGCCCAAAGTGGTATATTATGCCAACAACCGGCAAGATGCCGCCAATATTGGGTTTGATGACTCTATGATATATGAAGAGATAAAACTTGAAATTACAGACAGAAAAATACCTGCCATTTGTTTAGGCAGAAATGAGGCACTAAAAATATTTGAGGCGTGGACAGATAAAACCGACAAAAATGTTTACTGAACAACTTCGCGTATCAGTAATTATCTGAAGTATCAAAGATATTTTACAAATTATAAGAGGTAGCCATTTCTTTTAATTCCAACAAATTAGATACACGAAGTTTATCAAATAACCTGGCTTTATGTGTGCCGATTGTTGAAACCTGTAAATTTAATAATCTTGAAATTTCACTAATGGTCTGTCCTGTTAAAAGCAAGGAAACAATTTCAAATTCCCTGGGTGAAAGCTGGTTGAACGGATTGCTGGGCGTATCAGAAATAGATTCTTCTGCAAGTATGGCAGCAAGTGTATCGCTGATGTATTTGCGGTTGTTTAAAACAAGATTAATCGCTTTTTTAATTTCTTCCAACGGAGCATCTTTTGATAAAAATCCTTTTGCCCCCGCTTTTAAAAACCGTTTGGCATAAATACTTTCAGCGCTCATTGAAAATACAAGCACTTTAGCATCGGGATATTTAATATGTATGTATTCCATTAGCCCCAACGTATCTGTTTTAGGCATCTGAATATCCATCATAATCAGATCGTATTGATTGTGCTTTAAATTCTCCGTTGCTGATTCACCATCTCTTGCCTCGGCAATTTCTGAAGGTTTAAATAACTCAAGCAATAATCCTTTGATACCTGAGCGTACAACATCGTGATCGTCAACTATTAAAAATTTTTTCATTGGTACAGGTAATTTTTTTGACTCAAAAAAATTTTCTAGTTCTGTACGAAATTACCTTTATATTAATAAATAAAGAAATATTTCTTAGTAAAAATACCGGTTTACTTTCAGGCAGTTTACAGCATTATTCAACACTGTCATCTACATCTTTTTATCTAAATTATTGTATAGAAAAAATACTACAGACAATACATTGCTATATTACCTTGCAGGTGTTTGTTACCTGGTATATTTGCGCATGCAATAAAACAAAAATTTATTTAAAAATAAATTGAAGTAGATGCATCCCGTTTTAAATCCAAATCCAGGGCCTATTAATTAAACTTTTTAATTATAAAAGCTAATAAAAAAACAGACAGGTTGATTAACCCGTACAATATCGGTTTATTAACCTGTTTACTATTATTGCATTCAATGCGTAACTGCATCTATACAACAACTGATTATAAAAATAATTTGGCTACACGCAAAAAATACCTCAAAGATGTTATTTGTTTTAAATCAATCTGAATTAAAAATATTGTCGTTTTTATTGTTGATATTACTACCGGATTTAATGTAGACTTTGTACTTTCCGTTTACCAACATTAAAAATTTACTTATTAAAATGAAAAAAGTGTCCGGTAAAACGAAAGTAGTTTTTTCAGAAAAACAAAACATCCGGGAGGAAATTGTTGCCGGCAAAAATATTTATAAAAAAATTCAACCTGCACCTACTACTTTAAATTCCTCAATAATTTTACCCCTCAGCAACAAACATATTTTAACCCCCTTGTTTGATATTATTGATACGCCTATTTGTGTAATTGATGAAAACAGTTTTTTTGCCGATGCAAATGAACCCTTTTGTAAAATGTTCGGATATACCAAAGAAGAAATTATTGATCAAAATGCAGTAAGCATATTTACAAAAGAAAGCCTTGATGCGTTGCAGGAAAACAAGAAAAAATTTACCGGTGTATGGAATGGAAATTGTAAAAATGGACTCAGCCTGAGTATCACTGCAACTGGCACCGGGCTGCTGCATACAGACGGAAAAAAATACCAGATAATTACTATACAAAATATTTTACCAGTAACAAACCAAACAATACCAAAAGAAAATGCCAAAGTAATTGCGGCAGTTATAACTGAAAGATATATTACAGAACAAACAGAAAAAGATCTAAAAATAGCTCAAACAGAAAATCTTTTAAACAGGGCAGAAAGCATAACACATGCCGGTAGTATTGAAATTGACTTCTTCCATAACAAACGCCATTGGTCAGACGGGCTTTATAGACTCTTAGGGCTTGAACCCGGCACTGTTACCCCCAGCAAGAATAACTTTATTCAATATCTGCATCCGGAAGATAGAGAAGAATATTTAAAATCATTGCAGTCAAAACTGGCAGCAGGATTAACTTTCAGCCAGATAGAAACAAGGATTATCACCGCTGGTGGAGAAGTGAAAAATATACTGGCATCTGCAGAAGTAGAATATTCCGGCGAAGCAAAACCTTCGAAATTATCAGGCGTGATACAAGATATTACGCATCAAAAAATAGCAGAAAAACTGCTGTATAATGCAAAAAATTTAGCCCGGATCGGAAGTGCTGAAATAAATATTCAAACTGGAAAACGCATCTGGTCAGATGAATTTTACCGGATCATTGGTTTGAAACCAGGCTGTATCAAACCATCTGCCGAAGGCATTTTGCAATTTCTTCATCCCGATGAAAAAGCCGGTTATATACAATGGCTCCAAAATGGGCTGGTCACTATAGAATCGCAGCAAATTGAAACACGGATTATCAGGGCCGATGGAGAAGAAAGAGTCATCATAGCGTACGGATCAACCAAATACAACGCACAGGGTAAGCCAGAAGTTTTAACTGCTGTAATACAGGATATTACCGATCGTAAAAAAATGGAGCAGGAACTGCAGACAAGTAAAGAAATCTATCAATCCCTATTTTTTCAAAATCCGGCAGCAGTTTTTTCGCTGGATATGGATGGAAATATCACCAATACCAATCATATTTTTGCAGTTAAAGCAGAATGTACAAAAGAAGAATTAATTAAAGCACACTATACTTCTTTTTTATTTCCTGAAGACCATGCTCAGGTAAAAATATATTTTGAAAATACCAAAGCTGGCAAATCGCAGGAAAATGAAATACGGATTGTTACTGCAAAAGAAAATGTGTTGCATACATTATTAATAAGTTTACCCATTGTAGTTAATAATAAAATCATAGGCGTGTATTGCATTGCCAACGATATTACCAAAGAAAAAAATGCATTGACTTTACTGAATAAAACACTTACTGACAGGCAAAGAATTCTTGACTACTCACTAGATATGATTTGTGAAATTGATGCAGCAGGCAATTTTATACAGATTAATAAAGCCTGTAAAAAAGTATTGGGTTACCTGCCGGAAGAAATGATTGGCAAAAAATTTATTGATTTTGTGGTGGAGGAGGATAAAGTAGAAACACTTGAAATGGAAAAAGACATTGCTGTAAGAAGCATTGAAACCAATGATTTTGAAAACAGGTATGTGAGAAAAGATGGACGGATTGTAACCCTTTCCTGGTCTGCCCGTTGGGATAAAAATGAAAATACAATGTATTGCATTGCCAAGGATGCCACAGAAAAAAAAGCCCAGGCACGGGCACTGGGCTTATCAGAACAGCGATACCAATACCTGTTTAATAATAATCCCTTACCCTTATTTATTATTGATCTTAATACGCACCACTTCATTGAGGTAAACCCTGCGGCACTCAAAATATATGGTTACACTAAAAAAGAGTTTCTATCCCTTAAAACGAAAGACATCCGCCCGGCATCAGAAATTTTAATTATGAACAAGCTGCTGAAGGATGAAGCAGCTTTCAATCGTATTAGCGAAAGAACCTGGACACACAAAAAGAAGAATGGAGAACTGATGTATATGAACAGCACAGTAAAGCTGATTAATTATAATGGCAAAAAATGTGCATTGACTTTATTGAATGATGTAACAGAAAAAAGAAAATCAGAAGAAACCCTCCGGGAAAGTGAAGAGAAAAGAAGGCTGATAATGAATGCAGCACTGGACGCAATTATTTGTATGGATATACAGGGAAATATTACTTTTTGGAACCCGCAGGCAGAAAAAATATTTGGCTGGAAAGAAAAGGAAGTAATGGGTAAAAGTTTATCAAATATAATTATCCCCGAACGTTACCGGAAGTTACATCACCAGGGAATGGACAAATATTTGGCAACTGGTATTGGCCCTGCACTGAATACCATTTTAAACTTATCTGCCATTACCAAAGAGCAAAAAGAATTTCCAATTGAATTAACCATATTGAATATTAAAGGAAGTGGAGAAGAATTTTTCTGTTCATTTATAAGAGATGTTACCGAGCAAAGAAAAGCAGCCAGTTTAAAAAATTTTGAAAGAAGAGATAAAGAAGCCCTCATCAACAGTACTGACGACCCGATATGGAGTGTTAGTAAAGATTTAAAATTAATTGCAGGGAATAAAGCTTTTGTTAAAAACTTAAAAAAAGAAACAGACATAAATATTAAGTCCGGTGATTACCTTTTAATGAAAGATTCATTTTCTGAGGAAATGCTGTTAATATGGCATGAAATGTATTACTGTGCGCTATCGGGTGAAACAATAAAAAAAGAAATCAACATCAGTAAACCCAACTCAACCGCTGCGGTGTGGTTCGAAGTAAGTTTTAATCCAATTTACAATGATGAAGAAATAACCGGTATTGCCTGCTTCAGCAGAAACATTACCGAAAATAAATTACAAAAAGACAAGCTGATTGCCATCAATAAACAACTTGAAACAGCACAACAGATGGCAAAGCTGGGATACTGGGAAGTAGATCTTAAAACAAACACCGCCTTTTGGTCGGATGAATTGTACCGCATACACGGACTTACTAAAACCGGTTTGCCAATTTCGCTTCAAGAAATTATTGAGGTTATTCATCCGGACGATGTAAAAGATGTAAGCAGGCATTTTGCTGAAGCCATTGAAGGAAAAAGCTCCTATGATGTTGAGCACCGCATTGTATTAAAAGATGGTTCCATAAAAGTATTACTGCAAAAAGGAACTTTACTGTGTAACAAACAAGGCGAGCCAATTACATTGGAAGGTACCTCCCTGGATATTACTTTACAAAAACTAGCGGAAAAAACTATAAAGGATTCAGAAGAAAAATACCGGATGATCTTTAACTGTAATCCACTGCCCAACTGGATTTACGATCTGAAAACGCTGAAGATTATGGAAGTGAATGATGCAGCCATTGCACATTATGGTTATAGTAGCGATGAATTTTTAAATATGAGCATAAAAGAATTATTTATTACTGAGCAAGTGCCCGCAGTAATCAAGATGAATAAAGACATCCATAATTATGGAATTATCAATTTTGGGCAATGGCAGCATATTAAAAAAAGCTTTTCGGTTATTAATGTTGACATCACCGGTCATTCTATTTTTTATGCCAACCGGCAGGCAGTAATGATGGTATCAAACGACATCACTGAAATTATACATTCTCAACAAGCCCTGATTAAAAGTATTGAACGCTTTGAGTATGCCACCAAAGCAACTTCCGATGCTATATGGGATTGTGACCTGGTAAATGATACCATTTTCTGGGGTGAAGGATTCAATACATTGTTTGGTTATAAAATGAAGGAGCCAAAACCGGGCCTTCAATCATGGGAAACTTTTATACACCCAGACGATAAAATAGCTGTTGTGCAAAGTATAAATGATGTAATAAACGATCCGGAAAAAAAATACTGGCAGGGTGATTACAGGTTTAGAAAATTTGATGGAACTTATGCCACGGTAGTTGATTGTGCCCTCGTGATCAGAGATACAAAAGGCATACCTTACCGGGTAATTGGAGCCATGCAGGACATTACCAAACGAATTCAAAATGAAATTATTCTGACAGAACTAAATGAACAATTAAACAAAAGAGCAGCCGAGCTGGTCAGCTCAAATGCCGAGCTGGAACAGTTTGCATATATAGCATCGCACGACTTACAGGAACCATTAAGAATGGTAACCAGTTTTTTAAG
>NZ_JACMOO010000241.1 GCF_014377975.1 Ferruginibacter sp. | reverse complement strand
TTAGAAATAACATCCACATTTTTCATGAATTTTTCCTGAGATACTCTCCAGGCAACACCTGCAGAGGGAAAAAAGCCATATTTGTTGTTTTTACCAAATCGGGAAGAACCGTCTTCACGGCCGGTTAAAGTTAACATATATCTGTCTTTGAAAGAATAGTTAACCCTTGAAAAATAAGAGTTCAAGGTGTTATCTCCATCACCACTACCAGAACCTGGTCTTGCGGAAGCACCTGCACCAAGATTTGAGTATCCGTAAAAGTTAGACAAAAAAGTGTTGTTTGATGTACTCATATTCTGGTAAGCGTTTTTAGACCACGAAAGACCTAATACAGCACTCAGCATGTGATTGGCACCGAATTTTTTAGAATAATTAAAATAATTTTCATTCTGCCAGAAGTAAGTTTGGTTTTGCGATATGGATGCAGAACCTGTACCCCCGTATAATTTTCCACTATAACTATTATTTTTGTACACATTAAAATCAAGTGAGAAATCACTCTTAAAAGTTAGATCTTTAGTGATTTGTGCAACGGATGTAAAACTACCGGTTACCTGGCCTACATTATTCTGAGAATATATCTGATTTCTTCTAAACAATACATTGTACCATTGTTCACCTGTTTTAAAGTCGTAGTTAGTTCCCCAACGTCCGGCATAAACACCCAGCGTGGCATCATCAGGATATTTAACAGGTAATACAGACCACACTTCTGTAGCAGAACGGGTAATACCATCATCACCGGTTGCTTTACTTTTAGCAAACGCAAGTGATGTATTTAAAGTAAGCCATTTCAATGCTTTGATATCGCCGGTTATTCTACCTGTTAAGCGTTTAAAATATGATTGTTTCATTAATCCCTGCTGATCTGTAGTTCCCAGCGCTATAGAAAATTTTACATTTTCACTACCGCCGCGGATATCGATATGATGATCTTGATTGAATGAGTTACCAAACATGAGATCTTCCCAGTTGGTATCATATTTTGGCGCATAGCTATTGCCATCCTTACCAATTAATGGAATAGGATAACTACCTGCGGTAACTTGTTTAAATAAATGGGGCATTTCAGAATAACTGGTGCTACCCGTTGTTATACCACGGAAATCATTTGACGCAACTATGCTACCATATTTTGTAGCATTATTCATTGCCTGAGAATACAGATACATTAACTGTTCTGCATTTAAAGCATATACGTGTCTTTGCATGGTATTTTCAGAAACAACACTATTAATGCTGATCTGCGTTTTACCACTAACCCCACGTTTGGTGGTAACAATAATAACACCATTTGCTCCCCGGGCACCATAAATGGCAGTAGCTGAGGCATCTTTTAACACGTCAATAGAGGCGATATCCGAAGGATTAATTGTAGACAATGCGTTAGCAACACCCACTATTCCGTCAACAACATATAACGGATCGTTACCTGCACTAATTGAGTTTGTACCCCGGATACGAATCAACGGGTTTTGTCCCGGAACACCACCACCCTGGCTGATAACTTCAACCCCGGCAATTTTATTCTGTAAAGCTTGTCCTGTATTTACAACAGGTTTGTCCGTTAGTCTTTTAGCGCTGATATTTGATACCGCTCCCGTAACGTCTTTTTTCCTCGCAGTTCCGTATCCAATTACTACCACTTCATTCATTCCTGAAACATCCTCTTCCAGCGTAATATTTATTTCAGTTTGCTTACCCAGCTTTACAGTTTTCGTTTGAAATCCCACAATGGAAATTTCAAGTACGATACCTTTATTGTCAGGAGCCGCCAGTACAAAACGACCATTAACATCTGTAGTAGTTCCTTGCCTTGTACCTGCTACTATAACTGATACATTTGCCAAAGGCTCTCCCTTTTGGTTTACAACTCTTCCCTTTATTTCAACAGGTGGGGGCAGCGCTATGATATTGTTTAGCTGTATAGCTTGCGCAGATATAATTTTGGGTTGAATTACGATGGTATTACTTACAATCGTGTAAGTAAGTTGCTGATCTTTAAGACAGATTTTTAATGCTTCATCCAGCGTTGCATTCTTAATCGCAACGTCAAATGGTTTTGTTTCTTTTATCAGGTCTTTATCAAAGAAAAACAGAAATTCTGTTTGTTGCTCAATTGATTTAAAGATTTCGGATAAAGAAACATTTTTTCTAACAATGGTGACTTTTTGTTCGTACCCTTTGGCGCTAATATGGAATGTAAAAAATAATAATAATGCAATCGTTAATTTTACAATCATCAACATTTTAGCCGTTAAGGTTTTGGTGCCATTTTTTTTTCGGTGAGCAAAAGTTAACATCATAATTTTAAGTTGGTTCTGGTGAATAAATTGTTTGAGCTACAGTTTACAGTCTTACTATACCAGCAATGCAACTAACATTGCTGGGTTTTTTTTGGCTTTTAATACAGACTTATTTGTAAGGAATAAATTAAACCCAGTCGATAATTCGAAGGGAGATAATTATTCTTAAATTCAGTTTTTAGATTAATTAGTTTTTATACACATGCTGCAAATTATTGTACAATAATTTTTTTCCCTGCTATCGAAAATTTAACGTTGCTTAGTTCGAGAATTCTCAATACTTCTGATAACCCGGCATTTCTGTTTATTTTTCCTTCAAACCGCCGCATGGGAACCTTACCTGCGTAAACAATTTCCACATCATACCAACGTCCAATTTCCCGCATTATGGTTTCAATATTGGCACCTTCAAACCGAAACAGTCCGTTCTTCCAGGCTATTACTTCAACCATATCTGCGGTCGCTATTTTAACCTTATCGTCCTTAAAATTTATCACTGCCTGCTGACCTGGCTTTAACAAACCAACTTCTTTGCCTTGGATTATTTTTACGCTCCCTTCCAGTAAACTCGTTTTTGTTTCTGCTTCATCTTCATATGCTTTCACGTTAAAGTGCGTTCCCAATACCGCTATCTTCATATCCCTAACCTTTACCTGAAAGGGTTTCTCCTTATTTTTTGCTACTTCAAAATAAGCTTCCCCGGTTAATTCTACTTCGCGTAAACTACCGGAAAATGCTGTAGGAAAACGGATAGAAGAAGCCGCATTTAACCAAACCTTACTACCATCTGACAATACAATCTGGTATTGCCCACCTCTTGGTGTTGAAACTGTATTATAAGAAATCACCGTATCTCTAATGAAAGATGCCGGTGCTTTATACTCTAATAAACCCCCCAGCTTTTTTACATCGGTATTTCCCTGCTGTGTAAGCAATCCGTTTGGCATACTATCCAAAATAATTGCCTTGCCATCCGAAGTTGTAAGAACTGCGTGGTGTCCCCCTGGTAAGATCTTAGCGGACTTTTCGGTTGTTAACCCAACAGAACTGCTGCTATCCTCCTTCGCAATGGCATATTCTTTTTTGTCTGAAATAAAATATGCACCTCCCAGTATAATAAGAACAGATGCAGCTAAGCCCAGCCAAAATGTATAGACTGTTTTGCTATTTTTTTTTTGAATAACAAACCTTTTACCTCTTTTTAAAATATTATTTAAAATAGAAGCCGCAGCCTGATCAGACATTTGAATTTCATGTCTGGTATTCTCCATAAAACGATCCATGAGGATTTGGACCTGCTCCTCATTTTCCGGATTAGATAGTAAAACCATCAACTCTTCTTCCTCCGGACCACTGTACTTATTATTGATATAACACTTAAATAAGTACTCCAATCTCGATTCAGACATAAATTAATTTAATATTACAAATTCATTTCACCATCTTGCCCGGATGTAAGAGTCCTTTTACAAGAACGTTGGGTGGGTGCAGGAGCATTTTTTTTAAAATTATTTTCTGCTATTGTTGGGTGAGGCAGAAAAATAACAGGATAGAAGAATTTAGATGAAGCATACAAAAAGAGCGGATATTTTTAATTGCCTGCGCCATGTGAAACTTAACAGTTTCTGGTTTTAAATTAAGCTGGCAGGCAACTTCATGTCGCTTTAATCCCTGGTCTCTGATTAGTTTGTAAACTGTTTGCTGCTGGTTTGGCAACCGGTCAACTGCCCTTTGCAATAACGAGTTATATTCCTTTTCTATTAAAAGATCGGCTATATCATTTGTCACGAATAATTCATCATCAACAAGGTGTACAGTAGCTTTGTGGTTTTGCGCAATTTGCTTTAATACTTTATAAACATGGTTTCGGGTTACCGCAAAAAGGTAGGGTCTGAAATGTTGAATATCGTTTAAGGTAGCTCTCCTCAGCCATACTTTTAAAAATACGTCCTGTACAATTTCTTCCGAAAGTTCAACCGATTTTGTAAAAGTAAAAGCAATGGAATAGATAGTATTCCTGTGATGCTCAAACAATTGTTTAAAAGCATTTTCATCACCTGCTGATACCTGCTTTAACAATGCCTTTTCGGAGTCTTGTTCCATCATGGTGTCTTAATTCGATGAGTAATATTAGCAATGCAATTCAGCAATAAAAGTAATTAATATTCAATTCAGTTTTTATTTTTTTTCCGTTGGGGCAGCCTTTATTTAACGACCCATCAATTGGCTTCCTGGGTAATCATTTTCGTTGCTCAATTTACCAGACCAGTCAATCGGGTACCGATATTTTTGGTAACTTTTCTTATCTGACCTCAAAAAAAAGGAGCGTTATGGATGTACAATTATTGCACTTCTTCCCCTTTTTTAAAGTTTGATAAATATCTTTCTTTTGTAAAGCCACCATGCCGTTAAAAAATTAATCAACAAAAAAAACAGCGCATATAATAAACTGGCAAACCTAGGATCAGCGCTGGCATTGATTAACGTGCTTACAAGTTTTTCATTCAACGATGAGCCTCCAAATTTTGCTACATAAAAAAACAATGCCCATACATCGGCCAAAAAATAAATTGTAATGGCATTTGCACCCAAAATAATTCCCGGTAAGGTGCCCCATGTTTTCCCCTTGATATCTACAATAAAATAAAACGCTCCAAAAAGAAGGGACGCAAAGCCCGACGTAATTAACACAAATGAACTTGTCCACAAATTTTCATTCACCGGAAAAACCAAGCCCCAAAAATACCCTGCGATAGAAAGAAAAACACCTGTGGTCATCAGATAATTCACTTTCTCATTGGCAGTTTTATTACTCAAAATTATCCTGCCTGCAAGCATACCGGTAATACAGGAAACTACTGAGGTAACTGTTGTTAAAATACTTTCCGGATCCCATGTGCCCCGCCACATTTTTCCAGGCAGCAATTTATTATCCAGCCAAGCTACAATATTATTACCTGGTTCAAACATTATTTTATCTGTACCCGGCATTGGTATACAGGTAAGTGCCCACCAGTACAAAACCAGTAAGATACCTGCGATCCATGCCTGTTGTTTCCAGTTAGTGGTAAGATACAGCATTGCAGAAATAAAAAATACAACGGCAATCCTTTGTAAAGTTCCTGTCCAGCGGATGTTATGAAAATCGAAAGCCGGCATCAGGTTAAGAAACATACCTACCGTATATATTTTTAATGAGCGGATGAATATTTTTTTATACAATAAGTTTTTAGAAACAGTTGCTTCCATCCTTTTTGAATAAGCCAGCGCAATAGATGCGCCCACAAAAAAAAGAAAATAAGGAGCTACCTGGTCAGTAACAGATAAACCATTCCACTCAGTGTGGCGGAGTGTAGAAAACACAGCGTCTTCACTACCGGGATAATTTACCACAATCATTGCAGCAATTGTAAAGCCCCTTAGCGCATCCAGTGAAATAAGCCGTTGGTTTTGATTGACCATTGTAAAACTAATTTTCTATGTTAAACACGGAAAGAATCCAATAGCAAATCGTTTTTATTTTTGAATGATGGTGTTATCAATTATTGTTCTTGATTTACCTTCCGGCGCATCAATCACTTTCAAATAACGGCCCATCCAATATGGCAACAGCCAAATATCGCCGGCACTATATTCGGCACTGCCATTTTCATCCCCGCCATCCAAATCAAAACGGTTAGCGTTGTGCCTGTTGATGGGTAATTCATCGGGTGGTAATACAGCTTTAATTGTCTGGTTGCGAAAATTTTGTGGAATAAATTCAATGTCTTTTCTATTGCTGTTTTTCACCTTCCATGTTATCATGTCCAGTGGATAATTTTGTAAGTACCAAACAGCCTCGTTTAAATCAAATTGCTTTACACCAGTGATGGCCGTAAGAATATTCCATGCAACTTCTTTTTCAGGCCTTTCAATCTGCCAGTGGTTGAGGATAGCACTTTTAAATTTAGCTTTTAGCGTATCATTTAAAGCGTAGCGATACAGGCCCCAATACCCCAGGAAATACATTTCATCATCTGAATGATTCCATCCATCTGATAAATTCTTTGCCAAGTCGGCGGCTCCCTCGGGGGCATGACCAATTTCTGTCATCGGCCGCATCAGGTTATCCAGATATCCATATTTATTTATCAGCTCCAATGCTTTTTCCTTGTACATTTTTTTGCCGGTAAAATGAAAGGCTGTCTGCAGCATCGAAACAATATTGGAAGAAGTAATCTTTCTGTCACCAACCGTTTTCGGCATGGCATTAACATATTCCGGGTTCCATCTTCCCCAACGGGTAGGCTCGCCGTTCCAATCTATCATATACAGATCATGCTCCACAATATGCCGCATTAAACCATCCATTAGTTTGATGGCCTTGCTTTTTATTTCGGGCACATTAATCAATTCCGCAATGGCTCCAAATACAAACATATGCCCGATCGCTTCATCACTGCTGGTGGTAGATTTCCAGTCCCATTCAGAATTTGCGGCGTGTTTCCAGGCTTGTGTATCTGCCAATTCGTATCCCCTTCTTTCATAAGACCGCGAAGGAAATCCTTTCATATCATTTACGGTGTACAAACGCTCCATTGCATCCAATGATTCTCGGCAATTTTGAAGTGCTTCAGGTGACTTGGTAGCCGCATAACGAAATACTTCCGCTCCTAAATACATGGAAGTCCAAAGCCCGTCATTGTCCGAATCCTCCAGAGATCCGGTATTTACATCGCCGTTTTTCATTCTTGAAATAGTAGCGTTGAAACCGAGGCGTATATGCCTTAAACGCACCTGCTGCTCAAAATACAGCGCCTTTTCATATAAAGTCATGGGCGCAAAATGTATTTCACCGAGACCTTTATCCGTTAAGATTAATACAGAGCGATTGGCACCTTGTGCAATATCCGTTACCCGATCAGAAGGTATCCAGCGCTTTGAAGCATAAAACTTAAATTTTCCGTTTCCCTCTTCCATGAACGCACCATTGACAGAGCCAAACCAAAGTGTATTTTCAATCTCTTTTATAACAGTAAGGTCCGGGCAAGGCAACTTACTGCGGATGCTGCCCACCTGCTCACCTGAAGTTGCATTTAATTTAAAAAAGCCAGCGTGTGTACCAATGACTATTTCATTATTGTTGTTAGCCAGCGCAAAACAGGTAAACCCATTGCCTTTATATTTTGTATGAATCAACTCGTCTTTAGGGTCGAAAAAAGCTACGCTTTGTTGACCCAGCAACCAAAACAAATTTCTTTTTTTATCAAATAAAATATCAATCAATGTGTCATCCGTTTTTAATTCGGATATCAATTTTGAATCCTTCAGGTATTGGATGGATATCCCGTTGCTGAGAAGAAACGAAAAATCCTGGCCCCCGCTAAACATAGTAACACCAGTCATTGTATGAAGACAATATAATTTACCGGCCCAGGCATTGCTTAAAACAGCCTTATCATCTGCATATACAAACTGGCTTTGATACAAACCAATATTCGTAATTTTTTTATCAACCATAGGCAGATAGGATACATCCCGGACAAGTTCTCCCGGAGTAAGAAACTGCCCGCCCGATTTTTTTAAAATACCTTCAGAGGAGTATACCTGCACAACACCATTGCGATCACAAAATACATTTTTAAAAATAATGTTGCTTGCATCCTTCACCGGACTAATTGTATATTTTATAGCGTAGCCCTGCAGGTAAGCTGTGTCATTTAAGCCAGGCTTTACAGGCAATCCATCAACCGGTAAAGCTTTTACCCCTTGTAAAAACAGACCAAGCAAAAGCGAAAAGCACAGCACTTGTTTAATCATCATCATATATTTAGCAGTAAAAAATTATTGAATTATTTTAAGATATCGTCCCATCCAATAGGGATACAACCAAAACACCGGTTCTTTTTCTGTGCCGGGATTACCACTCATGGCAGCCCAGGGATTATTATCCCAACGCACCGTAGCACGAATACTTGGGGGCTGTAATTCATTTACCTCTAATTCATCCAACACAGGAGTATGTACCAGTTTAATATCTTCCCTTTTGGTATGATCAATGTTCCAATCAACCAGATCGAGCGGTGTATTAATCAAAAAATCAACGGATGCTTTTTGCTCAACTTTTTTATTTCTTGCATAGCAATATAAAAAATTAATAAGTGGGTTTTCATCCTTCTTTCTCTGTTCCATCCATTTATCAATATGCTGTTGATAGAAGGCTAACAGCTTTGGATCTTTTTCGCAATGCAGCAATATGGGGTACAGATAGGCCTGCATCGTTACATCATAATAAATAAACCAGGCTGGATTTTGATTTGTTAATTCGGCCATGTTATCAAGATAGTGTTCTTTATTGATCATCCGGAGATATTGCTGCTGGTACTTTTCATCATTTGTACAATAATAGGCCAGTTTTAAAAACGTCAGTAACTCCATTGAATTCCCGCTTCTGTCCGGCGACCATTCAGGATCGTGATTAAGTAATTGCGGCGACCATACAGACCAACGTGCATGCTTGCCGTCGATATCCATCATAGTAAAATCATGGGCAATTAAATGATCTGCAAGTGAAGCAACATGATGCCTTACAAGATTTTTTTCTTCTTCATTAGCGGCCAGGGTATAATAGAAATAATAACCCATCATGTGGCCGCACCATTCATCGCTGCTGGCATCCCCTTTCCACAACCATTGTCCATCGGCAGATTTGTGCCAGCGTATTTCCACAGGTTTAAACCTGGGTTCATTTACAAGCTCTTCTGCTTTTTCTTTTTCAGAATACGTGCGGTTACCATCATGTACCCTGCCGGCCCATTCAATGGGTACCATGCTCCTTGCAAAATAACCATCCCCACCCGTTATATCCTGCAATTGTTTTAAAAAGCGAAATGCCTTTTTTGCCTTTTCCCTTGCGTCTTCGCTACCGGTTACAGCATAACGAAAAGATTCCATCGCTAAATAATTGCCGTTAAATTCTCCATCGTTGTCATCGTCTTCGGGCTGCCAGTGTGTAGTATCTCCCGCTGTTAAAAGATGAATTTGGCTTGCAGTCCAGGGTTCGCGGATATGTCTTCGCATGAGCACATCATAAAAATAATTTTCTTTATCAGCAAGGCTCATCCATCTTTTTTTTATGGCACTAACACCTTGTGCCGTTGCAATCCATGCATTCCCCTGCTGGTCGAAAGCAATATCATTTACAGTATCATCCATCAGCCAGCGGCGGCTGAAGAGAAGTGAATGTTTGCCATCAGGATAAAATCGAATAACACCCGCCTTTGTGCCTATCCACATTACCTCATCAGCAGATTGCTTAACGCAATTTGTAAAAATGGATGGGCAGCCTTCCGCAGGTGTAATTACCCTTTGTCGTTTTGAGTGGTTGATTATATTAACTCCACCTAAGCCAGTAATCCATAAATTTCCTTTATTAAACGCAAGCCCTTTTAATGCCGCACTTAACAAAATATCTATTTTATAAAAGCGAGCTATTTCATTTTTAGTGGCATGATACAAACCCATATCGCTGGTTACCCACAACCCTTCTTTACCATCTGAAACAGCGCCGCGTACAGAACGGGCAATGGCATAATCTCTCTTTACAAATTCATTACCTGTACTTATCCAAACGCCTTCCGGACCGAGCGCATACACACCTTCTTTAGAGGTACA
>NZ_JACMOO010000240.1 GCF_014377975.1 Ferruginibacter sp. | reverse complement strand
GTGGGTTTTCACCATAGCGAAGCACTTGTTTAACCGAAGTTTTGATTGAGATAAATGTGTCTTCTGAATTAAAATAATTGCTAATAGCAATGTCATAAATCATTACAATTTCAAAAGCTTTTGCCGCAAATTTCTTACGTTGATCTATGGTAGTATTACCACCCTGATCCGTTAATAATTTTATCAAGTCTTCATAATCATCCTTAGCAGCCACCACCAAAAGATCCCTAAAATTTTTTGCTGCTGCACGTATCATCGAGGGACCACCTATATCAATCTTTTCAATAATCGATTTTTCATCCGAAGTATTGGCCAGGGTTTCTTCAAAAGGGTACAGGTCAACAATTACAAGGTCAATTTCAGGAATGTTGTATTGTTTCATTTCGTCAACATCCTGCGGTACATCCCGCCTGCCCAAAATGCCACCAAAAACAACCGGGTGCAAGGTCTTTACCCGGCCGCCTAAAATGCTGGGGTACCCGGTTAAGCTTTCCACAGCCACGCAAGGTATTCCCAGGTCTTTTATAAACTTTTCAGTACCGCCGGTACTGTAAATGGTAATGCCCAACTCATGCAGTTTTTTAGTAATTACATCCATGCCATCCTTATAAAAAACCGAGATTAATGCTGACTTTATTTGCTTTTGCATGGTTCTTTTTTATACAGGGCAGATAACTTCGGTTGGGCATCATTGCTGCCTGCCCCGTCATAATTTGCGGGGTCGCATTTGATCTCCTGCAACACTTTAATTAACCTTTGTTTACCTGCTATAGGTTCATTATAAATGCACCGTTCTCCTGTGTTGAATAATGGCGCAAATGTAGGCTGTCACAAACTTTTTTCCATTGCCTGATTTTCCACAAACTATTCGACCCATCAAACACATACAATGGGCAATCAAATACACCTGCAAGCTGCGCAAATTTTACATTGGGGCTCTTGCTTAACACAATACAATCCACTTTAACTTTTTCTTTCCCTGCAAATTTTAACGGTCGGTCCAGCAGCAGTATCGTTTTATTCTTATAAAAATAAAAGGGACCTGCAGCGGCAAGTTCCTCAATATGGGCAGGTTGCATGCGGTGTAATACCCTTGATGGTTTTAGATGAAAGTTTTGAAGAAACCCATCCTGCAGTAAAACAGTATCTCCGGCAAAAATGTAATGCGAGCCCTCTACAAAATCTATAGCGGTATGCTGTGGAATGTTATAAACAATCAATTTACTTTTTATAGCATTTTTATACAAGTCTGCCGAAAGTGCTACAAAGAAAAAAAATCCAAAACCCATAGCAATTGTACGAGCCCTGGTGCTTTTACGCATTAGCCAATAACTGCCTGCTATTATGCTTCCATACAATAAAAGTGTTTGCACAATGCTAACCTGAATGTTATCAGTTACCGCAAACGACAAGTCATTCATCTTTATAATAAAGGTGTTCATCAACCACAGCAACTTCTCAGTAATAACCCCAAAAAAAGTTGCAAGTGGCGTAAAGATTGTATTAAACGTAAGTAGAAATAACTCGGTATATAAAATAATACTGGAGAGCGGCACCACAATAAAATTGGTAAGCAAAAACAGGTTAGGAAACTGGTGAAAATGATAACAGACAATCGGCACCGTTAATACCTGTGCGGACAGCGTTACGGCGTTTAGTTTCCACACTCCCCTTAAAAATTTGTTTCTAAAATATATCCAGTTATAAACCGGCTGCATAAATAAAACAATACTTAAGACTGCCGCGTATGATAGCTGAAAACCAACATCCCATAAAGCGAAGGGGTTAAAGCAAAGCAAAGTAAAAGCTGATGCTGCAAGTGTGTTATAAATAGTAAGTTTTTTGCCCAGGCTTTCACCTGCAAGAATAAAAGTAAACATGACAGCCGACCTGAGTATAGATGGGGCAGCTCCTGCAACAAGACTAAATATCCATATCACCAATAATATAACAACAGGCTTTACCCACCACGTCCATCTTCTCTTTTTAAAAAGCTTG
>NZ_JACMOO010000239.1 GCF_014377975.1 Ferruginibacter sp. | reverse complement strand
TGCCTGACCTGCCCATGCATGAATACATGACTGAATACGGCAACATCATCCGCAACAATAACCTTGATCTTATTTTTCTGGTTACACCCGAAACTAGAGATGAGCGGCTTAGAAATATTGATGCATTAAGTACTGGTTTTCTTTATGCGGTATCCTCTTCGTCCACAACAGGCAGCAACAAAAACATTAACGACCAGCAGGCGTATTTTGAAAAGCTGCAATTAATGAAGTTGAAAAATCCTATACTGGTTGGCTTTGGCATAAAGGATAGGGAAACTTTTGAGGCTGCGTGTAAACATACCAATGGGGCTATTATTGGCAGTGCATATATTCAGGCAATTGAGCATTCAACCAATATTACAGCAGATACTAAAGACTTTTTACAGACCATTTTATAAATGAAATTAGCTATCATAAAATACAATGCCGGTAACATAAGGTCAGTACTTTTTGCTCTTGACCGTATAGGTGTGCATGCACAGGTTACAGATAATGTTGATGAAATAACTTCGGCAGACAAAGTAATATTTCCGGGTGTTGGTGAGGCAAGTACTGCCATGAATTACTTGCGGGAACGAAACCTTGATAAAGTGATTAAAGGGCTTAAACAACCGGTTCTCGGGGTCTGCCTGGGCATGCAGTTAATGTGCCGCTACAGCCAGGAAAATGATACAACATGTCTTGGAATTTTTGATGAAGAAGTGAAAAAATTTGTGTCGCCTTCTATCAGTCAATTTAAAGTACCGCAAATAGGCTGGAACAATATTTATGATTTGAAAACCCCATTGTTTACTTCGGTGGACGATGGCAGCTTTTGCTATTTCGTACATGGGTATTATGCAGCTCTGGGCGACCATACTATTGCCACTACCGATTACATTAAACCCTACAGTTCGGGTTTGCACAAGAATAATTTTTATGGGGTTCAATTTCACCCTGAAAAAAGTGCAAAAGCCGGACAGCAAATTTTACAAAATTTTATTACAGGCGATTTATAATTCATCGGTTAGTTAACATCATGCAACAATCCATTTTTAATAGTAAGACAGTTATCATACCGGCTATCGACATTATCGATGGTAAATGTGTTCGGTTAACGCAGGGCGATTATTCTCAAAAAAAGATTTACAACGAGCATCCCCTGGAAGTGGCTAAAATGTTTGAAGATGCAAGTTTAACCCGCCTGCACCTGGTTGATTTGGATGGTGCAAAAGCGGGTAAGGTTACCAATTGGAAGGTATTAGAAAAACTGGCTACCCAAACTAAAATGGTGATTGATTTTGGCGGAGGCATTACCACAGAAAACGACGTAAACATTATATTTAATTCTGGTGCTGCTTATGCAACTGTTGGCAGTATTGCAGTAAAAAACGAGGAACTTTTTACTAGTTGGCTCGACAGTTTTGGTGCAAATAAATTTTTATTGGGTGCCGATGTTAAAGAGGAAAAGATTGCCATCCACGGCTGGCTGGAGACTACCCAAATTTGGGTGTACGATTTTATAAGAAAGTATCTTGACAAGGGAATTCAATCAATATTTTGTACCGATGTTAGTAAGGATGGAAAGCTGGAAGGGCCATCGATGGATCTTTACAAAAACATCATTAAAGAATGTACAGGAATACACCTGATTGCAAGTGGCGGCGTTAGCAACATTAAAGATGTAGAAGACCTCATCGAAATTGGTTGTACCGGCATCATTATCGGAAAGGCTATTTATGAAGGACGAATAACCTTGCAACAGTTGAAAAGTTTAAACAGCAGTATACCTTCACTTTAAATAATAGTGACACAAACCACTGGCATGAATGAAGCTATAAATAGGACTGATAAAAATGCGGCATCC
>NZ_JACMOO010000238.1 GCF_014377975.1 Ferruginibacter sp. | reverse complement strand
CCCAACCGGTCATCTCCGAGGCCATATTCCAAATGAGCCAGCCTGCCTTTGGTAATCGCAATATCAGAGGCCAACGGCGAGAGGATAGAAAATACCTGTTTTGTTTCTTTAGTAAAGGTACTATTCAAAGAATCGGTAACGGTAACTGGTATTTTCATCACTGTAAAACTATCCGTTGCTTTCACAATATATTCACCCTGGTAAATGCCGGGCATCCCTTTTGTCTGATTAACGGGCAGCTCATACAGCCTGGTATCCCCCATTGCTTTTACCACACAATTCGTCAAGGCTTTTACCCTGAATTTAATTTTATCTCCTGTCATTAAAATTAAATTTCCTTCGGGCCAGGTTTCGATGTTTTCAATAGATAAATCTTTTACCGGTTCGGGAGGCTTTGGAAGCGTGTATGTGTACGCAAGTTTTTTGTTGACGGTTTTATCGGCAAGAGAAGCAATAATAGTGAAGGAGGTATCGCCGGGCCTTAAATTTAATTCAACTGCAAAAGCGCCGGTAGGATAGACTTTCACGGGTTTTTCATTTACTGTAACAGTACAGGTTTTACAGGTACTGCCTATGATAAAACTGTTTGACCAGCTTACGGCATTGGTCTTCCGGGATGGTTGGACGAGTTTAATAAAGGGCTTGTCAGTATTCTGACAAAATGCGTTGTTTGCAACCAAACAAATCAAGACGACTGCAATTTTATTCAAACTTAAATTTTTTTGAGTGCAACAAAAATACCCTATTTTCATCTCCTAAACCTAAATCAAATTATGAAAAAAATCATGTTGTCCGTATTCACTTCTATGTGTGTGCTTTTATCTTTTTGCCAAACAAACGATAAAATGTTAAAGCACTCCGGCGAAACTTTAGAAGTCAAAATTATTAAGGTAGGAGAAACTACCATCTCTTACAAATATCCCGGCGAGGATGCCGAACAAACAATCGGAAAATTTGCCGTAGCGTCTATTACTTATGGTATTAGTGGCCGCAAAGAAACCATTTCAGAAAAAATTGTTGTTTCAGGCAAAGACGACTGGGAAAAAGTAGAGGTAATTACTAATGCAAGCGAGGCAATCGGTCTTAAAAAAGGAGAAGAAATAAAAGGTAAAACTTCCGGTATGTTCAGCTACAACACCGCCGGATCTGCTGATAAGAAAGCAGCTAAAAGAATTAAAGAAGCTGCAGCAGAAATTGGGGCGCCATTTATTTTAATGACTTCTGATAAGAGTGATGGATTTGGTGTTAAACAGGCCATTAAAAAAGGCATTGCTTATTCTTACAAATAGAAGATTTTATTTTATTAAAAAAGGCTGATTCATATTTTGAATCAGCCTTTTTTAATGCGCTAAATTATTTTTTCACAAATTTACCAGGCATATTTATTGGCAGCAATTAAGGTATCTGCAATCCTTCTTCGTGCATCCTTGCTATTAAACGGCGCAGCTTTTGTAAAGCGCTTTAAACCTAGTAACATCATGCGTTGTTCATCGCCATCCGCAAATCCATTAATGGCTTCCTTACCTGCTTTATTAACCCGGTCCACTGCATCATTGAGGTAGCAACGCATCATATCAATTTGCACACTTACAGAAGCTTCTGTCTGCTTATCGGCCATTTTTATAATCCTTAATAAAGTACTTTCTGCCACGAATGTTTCGATGGCCATATCCGCAATATTCATCAGTATTTCCTGCTCGTCCGAAATTTTCATCATTAGTTTTTGCACCGCTGCACCCGCCACCATCAAAATACTTTTCTTCATATTTAAGATGGATTTTTTTTCTGCCGCAAAAGGTGTTTCGTCTTCGTTTCCAAATTCAGGGATGCTCATCAATTCTTTGGAAACTGCCATGGCTGGTCCCATCAGGTCAAGCTTGCCTTTCATAGTTCTTTTCAAAATCATATCTACTGTAAGCAACCGGTTAATTTCGTTGGTACCTTCATAAATGCGGTTGATGCGGCTATCCCGGTAAGCCCGGCTGATAACATATTCATCGCTAAAACCATTTCCCCCAAAAACCTGTACGCCTTCATCCACTACATAATCCAGTACTTCACTACCGTGCACCTTTAATATGGCACATTCCACTGCAAATTCTTCAGCGGCTCCCAGCAACGCTTCATTGAATGGTTTGCTGGCATTGGCCAGTTCAATTTCTTTATCATCTATCCATTTGCTGGTTCTGTATAAAGCGCTTTCACTTGCAAAAATCCTTATCGCAGCTTCTGCCAGTTTATATTTAATAGCCCCAAAATTTGCAATGGCAGTTTTAAATTGTTCCCTTGTTTTAGCATAATCAATGGTCATGTTCAGGGCCATTTTGGATGCACCCAACGCCGCAGCACACAATTTAAGACGGCCAATATTTAAAATATTGAAGGCAATAATATGGCCTTTGCCTACCTCGCCCAATAGATTTTCAACCGGTACTTTACAATCCTGAAAATACAACTGCACTGTAGAAGAACCTTTGATACCCATCTTATGTTCTTCGGGCCCCTGCGTAAATCCTTCAAAGCCGCGTTCTACAATAAAGGCAGAAAATTTATCTCCGTCAATTTTTGCAAAAACGGTATACACGTCTGCAAATCCACCATTAGTGATCCAGCATTTTTGCCCATTTAAAATATAGTTTTTTCCATCTGCAGAAAGTAAGGCTGCTGTTTTAGCACTTAGTGCATCGCTGCCACTATTGGGTTCAGTTAACCCATAGGCTCCTTTCCATTCCCCGTCCGCCAGTTTGGGAATGTATTTTTGTTTTTGTTCATCCGTACCAAAATATAAGATAGGTAAAGTACCAATACCGGTATGTGCCGCAATGGCCACGCTAAAAGAATAGCCACCGCCAAGGCCTTCATTCACCAGGGTGGAAGTAACAAAATCTTTTCCTAATCCACCATATTCTTCCGGTATAGACGCACCCAATAAACCCTGTTCTCCTGCCTTTACCATTAACGATGGCATCAGGCCTGGTTCTAATTTGTCAATACGGTCTGCCACCGGCAGCACTTCTGTTTGCAAAAACTGCAAACACATTTCCTTTACCATCAATTGCTCTTCATTAAAATCTTCGGGTGTATAAGATTCAAATGCATTGCTTTCTTTAATTAACCATTCTCCACCTTTTATGGATGTTGTGGTTGAAGTTGATGCGCTCATATATATATAAATTTTTTGTAAACTTTTATATTTATTGTTGATAGTTCTTGGTTAACAGATGAAAGACCAGGGTCTGCCAGCTATAATTTGTCCATTACTTCAGGTTATCATATACTTTCTGCAAAACAAGTTTCGCAATTTCAATCTGTTCAATAGTAACCCCTTCCAATGCTTCATTTAATGTTTGATTTGCCAGTTCGATGGTTTTTTCTTCCAGGTCCTTTGCCTCTGGAGCAAGATAAATCATGTTCATTCTGCGGTCATTTTTGCTGGATACCCTTTTTACCAATTGAAGTTTTTCAAGGTTATCTACCAGCCTTGTAATGCTTGGTTTATCTCTGAAAGTTGCATCGCACAATTGCTGTTGACTTAACCCATCTTCCTTCCATAAATGGTATAACACACTCCATTGTTCAATAGTAATTTCTACATTGGCTTCCTTAAAATTTTTTTGTAAGCGCCGTGAAATAGCAGTACTGGCTTTACCTGTGATAAAGCTATATAGTTCTCCTTTTTTAAATTGGTTGTATGGCATATAGTTGTTTAAACAACTATATAAAGATATATGATTCGTTTGAACTTTTAAAAATTATTTTTGTGTTTCCGGTTTTTGTGCAAAAGTTTAAATTTGTTACAACTTGTCCGCCTGTAGCGGATAGCACCCTTGTACGGCATACCATTATGGAGTTTATTCTATTCATTATTCCAGGTGTTTTTTTTGCCGGCTACGCAGCATTAATTATATATTACCGGCAATGCTGGCTGCAGATTCCCGTGTATAATTCAGCATTTAAAAAAGATAAACTTACTGTAAGTTTTGCCGGTTATAAGCCCTTCACCAAAATCACTGTCATTATTCCAGCAAGAAATGAAGAACAAAATATTGGACTCTGCTTACAAGCTTTAACGGAGCAAACTTATCCAAAGGATTTGTTTGAAATTATAGTAGTGGATGATCATTCAACTGACCAAACTGCCCTGGTTGTACAATCATTTCATAAACACAACATTCAATGTATTTCTCTAAATAATTATCTTAGCGGAACAATCAATGCGTATAAAAAAAAGGCCATTGAAGTTGCCATTGCACAATCGGAGGGCGATCTGATTGTAACCACCGATGCAGATTGTACAATGGGTAAAAACTGGCTGTTAACCATCGCAAATTTTTATGAGACGTACAACCCTGCATTTATTGCAGCACCGGTTGTTATTACCGGCAGCAATTTTTTAGGCATATTTCAATCACTTGATTTTATGACATTACAAGGCATAACTGGTGCGGCGGTTTATAAAAAAATACACAGCATGTGCAACGGAGCCAATCTTGCTTACGAGAAAAAAGCTTTTAATGAAGTTGGTGGTTTTAAGGGCATAGACGATATTGCCAGCGGGGATGATATGTTGCTGATGCACAAAATTTATGAACGTTATCCAGACAGGGTATTGTTTTTAAAATCCAGAGAAACAATTGTTACTACCCAAGCCATGAATACCTGGACAGATTTTTTTAACCAACGCATCCGCTGGGCCAGCAAGGCAGATAAATACAATGATAAACGAATACTGGCGGTGCTGATATTGGTGTATTTCTTTAACCTGATGCTATTGTTGCTGCCGGTACTGGCAGTCTTTAGCAATACCACATTTTTATTTTTTAGTTATCACCTTTCCATTACAAAATATTGGTTGATTTTACTGGTTTTAAAAACAATAACAGAACTTTTTTTTCTATTTCCGGTGGCCGGGTTTTTTAATAAAAAAAATATGTTGTGGTGGTTTCCGGTAGCAGAACCTTTTCATATTTTATACACAGTTATTGCCGGGTGGCTGGGAAAATTTGGCAGCTACCAATGGAAAGAGCGAAAAGTGAAGTAAATTTGAACAATCATACAAATGGGGCAATCTTTTTCATTTACCACACAGACATGGCATAAGCTAAAAAAAAATAAAGGTGCACTTTTTGGTTTGTTAGTCATTGCATCGGCTATTTTTATGTCTGTTTTCGGGTACCTCATTGCACCGGATACCACTCCCAATGCAGATTTACAAACGGTAGAACTACAGGCTAAAAATCCCGGATTTAAACAGCTATTTTTAAAAATCCCTGATAAAAAAAATGGTAAATCCGGCTGGTTTACAAAATTAATGTACGGCAGGGCGGAAGATTATCGCTATTTGCCCATCAGTAAATATCAGGTAAAAGGCGATTCATTGATTGTAAATAAATATGTTGATGAAGATACCAGTGTTGTGCAAATTTATTCCATTAACGCGTTAACCAGGCATAAGGCAACCACGCTGTTACAACAAAATATTGTTACAAAAAACTACTATTTAGGTACCGATAAATTTGGACGGGATATTTTAAGCCGGTTGATTATTGGTACAAAAGTTAGTCTGGTAGTAGGTTTGATAGCTGTATTTATTTCTATTACATTGGGAGTTGTATTGGGTGCTGTTGCAGGCTACTACCGGGGATGGATAGACGAAGTTATAATGTGGCTGGTAAACGTTACCTGGAGCATACCAACTTTGCTGTTGGTATTTGCTATTACCATGGCGTTGGGTAAGGGTTTCTGGCAGATATTTATTGCCGTTGGCCTTACCATGTGGGTAAGTGTTGCACGGTTAATCCGGGGGCAGGTAATGGCAGTAAAAGAAATGGAATATATCCAGGCTGCAAGGGCATTGGGGTTGAGCGATGGCCGGATCATTATCAAACATATTTTACCCAATATTATGGGGCCTGTGCTGGTAATAGCTGCCAGCAATTTTGCGACTGCCATTATCATTGAAGCTGGCCTAAGCTTTTTAGGTATTGGGGTTCAGGCACCGCAACCAAGCTGGGGGTTAATGATAAGGGAGAATTATAATTTTATTATTACCCACAATGCAATACTGGCACTTATCCCAGGTTTTGCCATCATGTTACTGGTGCTTGCTTTTAATTTGCTGGGCAACGGATTGAGAGATGCTGCAGATGTAAGGGGTGAGTCTTAAAAGTTTCTTTTTTCTTTTTCTTTGTAGACGTTGCTGATTTTTATTCAACAGGTGCCACCTGTACATTTCTGTTAAACCCTTCTTCCAGCGAAATGAAAGTTTCTGTGCGGTCAATTCCTTTTATTTTTTGTAAAGCATCATGCAAAACATATCGCAACTGGCTAATATCCTTACAAACAATTTCTATAAACATACTGTAGTTGCCGGTAATATAATTGAGCCTCACAATTTCAGGAATCTTCATCAATTCCTTGGCAACCGTATCATATAAAGAACTTTTTTCCAGATAAATTCCAACAAATGCCGTGATATCATAACCTAGCTGCCTGATATCTACATTTAGTTTAGTACCTTTAACAATTCCAAATTCCTGAAGTTTTTTAATACGTACATGGATAGTTCCTCCACTGACAAATAATTTCTTCCCCAATTCAGCATAAGAAATTTCTGCGGTTTCCATCATTTCGTGAATAATCTGCAAATCAAGTTTGTCAAGATTTAATTTACTGGCCATTTTATATTTTGATTTTAATAATTATTCAAATATATAAACAATTACTTCAATATTATCTATATTTTTAAAATAATTGGTAAAAAATTTTCAACACAATGGCAATTTGTATAGATTTGCACAAGAATTACAAATAACACTGTGGGGTGATGAAATTTTTGGCAGACATGCCCT
>NZ_JACMOO010000032.1 GCF_014377975.1 Ferruginibacter sp. | reverse complement strand
ACTTCCCCATGAAGTGCTGGTTTTTGAAAATATCAATATGGATTCCTCTTTGCCCACGGCAATAAAAAATCCATACTTTCCTGCAGCGAGGTTCTTGCCTTCCACCTTTACATCGGTACTAAATTCGATAATGGTATTTTCGTTGGCACCCGCACGCCATGGTGCTGCTTTACTGGTTCCAAAACCCAGGTCAGTAAATCCAAAGGGCACCAATACACCCCAAATTTTTCCCTCACGTCCCTTTACACCCGGCCTGTCGTAATGAATGGCAACATCGGTAAGGCCAATGCGTTCGGCTACCATGGCCTTTTTATTTCCGCCATTGGGGGTAGTTGTAAGCTGTGCCTTTAAAAAAGGTGTAAATAAAAATAATGTAGCAATGGTAAGCAGTTTTTTTTTCATATAAAAAATTTTGGTGTGAGGATATAAATATACAGTACGATTTTACCAATAACAATACCCGTTGATGAAGGGCAGTTTAACTTGATTAAAGGGTTAAGCATTCTCATCATACTTTATAATCTATCTAAAAAAGATATGGCAAATCCTTTAATTATCCTTTAAGCTGGCGGTCATCCTCTTTTGCCGAGCGCAGCATTTGTACAAAATCCATTTTTTTACTCATGGCATTTACAGCCATTGCAATGCGTTTTGTTTTGGTAGGTTCTGCTTTGACACTTTCTATCCATTTGCTAAAATAATGCTGATGATAATTAGGAAGTGATTTAAAATACTGTATGGCTGGCGGTTCATCTTCTAGGCATGCTATCAGCAAAGCATTTATTTGATATGGTTTATTGTCCACAGCCAATTTTACCTGCGAGGTAGCGCCCTTTTCTTTTCCGATAGCTTTGCGCAAGTCTGCTTTCAGTGCCATAATAAAATTACCTTCGCCCATTGGTATTAATGCTATGCCGCTGATGGAATGCTGATCCAGCTTCCCTTTTACCCTGAATGATTTTTTATTACCTGGAGATAATTGCTGTGCCAGTACAGCCAGAATTACAATGTATGTCCAGCCGGTTTTTTCACCCTTCTCCCCAAATTTTAATATGGTTGTTGTAAATTGTATCATGGCGTTGTTAATTCAAATTTGAACAATTTTTTACATAAACAAAATCACGTTGTTTTAACTTTTGTATGCTTAATTTTATTGTATGACACTATCTTCAAAAAAAGTACTACTGATTTTATTTTTATTCGCAAGTACAAAACTAATTGCTCAAAAACGCTATGAAGATTTTAAAGTAGTGGATGAGTATGTAAAATCACTGGGTGCTTTGGATACCCTCAATATGGGTACCATCAGTTATATTGTTACCAAAAAATTTCCGGATAGCAAGGATAAGGCAAGAGCCATCTTCGACTGGATAGCATGGAACATCAGCTTTGATGTAAAAGGTGCTAAAAAAAATGGCAACGAAAAAAATATTGCAGAAGATGTTTTGAAATTCAGGAAAGCAACGTCTGCGGGTTATGCAGCATTGTTTCAGGATATGTGCAGTGTTGTAAAAATCCGTTGCCTTACGGTGGATGGATATTTGAAAAATAATGTAGAACAGTTTACTGAAAAGCCCGAAGAGTTTAACCATACCTGGGATGTGGTACAAATGGGGATGAGTCCTGAATCGTGGTTTTACGTTGACCCAACGCTGGGAAGCGGTTATACGGATGAGAAGGTTACCGTATTTACAAAACAATACAATGATGCGTATTTTTTTGCAGACAGAACTATTTTTAATTATCAGCATTTACCCGATAATCATGCCTGGCTCCTTGGGCCAGGAACTAAAAGTAAGAGCGATTTTTTTTCAATGCCATTGGTTAAAAATGCCGCATACGAATTTGGTATCAGCAACTTTTTGCCCGACAATGGTTATATAAAAACTACCATCAATAAAACAGTACAGTTTAGCTGTAAACTATCTGGTAATAAGGGTATTGATATTGTTGCACTGCTTATTGGTGAGGATAAGAAAAAGAAAACAAAAACGGTGGACTATACAGTTACAGACGGTGTATTGCGGTTTGGTTATAAGTTTCCGGAAGAGATCAACTATCCGGTAACCGTTTTAATAAACAATAAACCGGTACTGGGTTATTTTGTTGAAGCAAGTGAGTAGGTTTTAATTGATAATTAATAATTGGTCTGCTCTCACTTACATTGACACCTCAATACGGTACAGAAAATTTAAAATTTCGGAATATTTAACCCAACCAACCTTTATTAAAATGTTCAATTCCTTACGCGTAATTTCTTTGACCATTCTCTTCCTCTCAGGTGAATTTGCTTTAAGTCAGCAACAGGATATTATAACCTGGAGTAAGCAAAATGACCAGCTGACCACAACAGACTGGTTAATAAATCCGTCGGGGTTTAAAGCAGCAGTTTTTAGCAGCGCTGATAAAAAAAATATTATTCTGTACAACGGACTGGTAAAACGGACTTTCCTTTTATCGCCCAATGTGGTGTGCACCGATTACAAAAATATGGTTACCGGCCAGCAATTATTAAGAGCCGTTATGCCGGAAGCCTTGGTTACTATCAATGGTACAGCATATAATGTAGGTGGGTTAAACGGACAAAAAGAAAAAGCTTATCTGTTACCACAATGGCTGCCTGCATTTACAAAAGGAGAAAATGATTTTCAGTTTAGCAAGTACACCATCAGCGAATTAAAGCCTTTTGTACAATGGAAGCCGGGCAACTGGTGGGCATATAACAAAAAACAAGCGACGGGTAAACTGGTAAGTTTTATTTATAAAAATAATTTAGCGGCATTAAAAGATATCATGGTAAAAGTTCACTACGCCCTGTACGATAATCTTCCTTTGATTACCAAATGGATTACTATAGAAAATACGGGACTGGCATCAGTTATAATTGGCCGGGTAAAAAACGAACTGCTGGCCGTGGCGGAAGAAGAGAGTGCTGTAGTGGGCAGTCCGGATAAAATGAAAAAACAGCAAGGCATATACGTTGAAACAAATTATGCCTTTAACAATGCCATGCGGTACGAGATCAGTGATCAGACGCTGCATTGGAAAATTGATTCTACCTACACTTCACAGGTAAATTATGATTATAACACCCCATGTATACTGGAAGTATATCCTGATAAAGTATCGGGCATTGAATTACAACAGGGAGCATCTTTTACATCGGTACGAAGTTTTGAATTGCTGATGGATAGCTACGACAGGGAAAGAAGAGGATTGTTTGTAAGAAAAATGTATACCACCATTACTCCCTGGACAACCGCAAATCCCATTTTCATGCACCTGGTCAGCAACAATGATGAAGAAGTAAAAAGGGCTATTGATCAATGCGCTGCAACAGGCTATGAAGCCGTTATACTAAGTTTTGGCAGCCATTTAAATATGGAAGATTCTTCTACTGTCAATATAAAAAAATGGAAAGTACTGACGGAATATGCACACCAAAAGAATATTAAAATTGGAGGTTATTCTTTATTCAGTTCCCGCCGCATTAGTGATGAAGATGATGTAATAAATGCCGTGACCGGTAAACCGGGAGGTGCCTTTTTTGGCAATGCGCCCTGTTTTGGCAGCAAATGGGGACTGGCTTACCGGGATAAAATAAAATACTTTTTTTCACAAACAGGATTTGATATCTGGGAGAATGATGGCCCCTATCCAGGGGATGTTTGTGCCTCTACAACACACCCAGGCCATAAAGGGCTGGATGACAGCCAATGGAAGCAAATGGAGATTCAAAAAGATTTATACCATTGGCTGAGTGAACGGGGCGTTTACATCAACGCACCTGACTGGTATTTTTTAGATGGAACAAATAAAATTGCCATTGGCTACAGGGAAGTAAATTTTTCCTTACCAAGAGAAAATCAAAAGATACTAAACCGTCAGAATATTTATGATGGCACCTGGGAAAAAACACCTTCAATGAGCTGGGGATTTGTGCCATTAACCCGTTACCAGGGCGGAGGCCCGGAAGCCGTATTGGAGCCACTTTCAGAACACCTTACTGACTACAAACAACTAATGATGCAATACTATGGAGCAGGAGTGCAGGCCTGTTACCGTGGCCCCAGATTATATGATACAGACACCACCAAACAAACAGTCATCAACGTAATTAACTGGTATAAAAAATACAGGGATATTCTTAATGCAGACATCGTTCATTTACGCCGGGCTGATGGGCGGGATTGGGATGGCATATTACATGTAAATCCGAAATTAAAAATCAGGGGTTTGCTGATGTTGTACAATCCGCTTAAAGAAAGAATTGCCCGAACCATCCAGGTACCATTGTATTATACCGGTGCATCTAATACTGTAATGGTTAGTGAAAAGGAAGGAAAAAAAGTGCCCATGAAATTAAATAGAAAATATGAAATTGAACTTTCAGTAAACATTCAGCCTGAAAGTTATACCTGGTTTGTGATTGAATAGAGGCAATAAAATATACAATACAAAAATAAGCAACTATAAAACGGGCAGGACTCATTTCAAATTCTATTGCAATAAAGCCTTTATTTTATTTTCCAACTGCTCTTCATCCAGATCCATGGCCACTATCTTCCCTGTTTTATCCAATAAAAAAGTATTAGGAATTGCCTCAACACCATACTTTACAGCTGTTTTAGAATACCAGCCAGCCTTATCAAATACCTGCGTGTAATTAATTTTATCCTGTGCAATGGCTTTTATCCAATCACTTTTTTTACTGTCGATAGAAACACCAAAAACTTCAAATCCCTGGCCTTTATATTTATTGTACAATTTTATTATACCTGGTATAGAAGCCCGGCAGGGAGCACACCAGCTTGCCCAAAAATCTATCAAAACAACTTTTCCTTTTAATGAAGATAAATGTATCATCGTATCATGTGTACCGGGTAACGAAATCTCGGGTGCCATCTGTTCTGCCTTTACCTGTGCCTCCGTACTAAAACCAATCAATATTAAAACTACAATTACGATAACATTTTTCATTTACAACAGTCTTTTTTTATGAACAAGGATAATATAAAATTTAATATTTTTTTTATTATAATTATCATTTGGTTGTTTGCATTTGCAGTACAAATATAAGAATGATCGCTTACAGTATATCGTTAAAAATCTACCGTTTATATAAACCAGACTGCACGTTAATTTACAAAATTCCATTGTATGCCAAACCGTATTACCAAACCAGGATATGCATAATGCGGTGCTGCAAAATTATTTTGAGTAAACCCAAACCCATTGGCAAAATTGATGGTATTTAAATTTTCAGCACGGATAAAGGCAGTGAAAGATTTAATTCTGAAATGCAGAAAGGCGCTGATATCAGGACGGTTTTTTAATGTATAGCTGCTATCCTGCACAAAAAACTGACCCATCACCGGCGAGTAATTGTTAGCCTTATAAGGTGTATAATACCTGAATTCAATACCGGTGCTTAAATTAAGATTTTTAAAAAATACACCTTCGTAAGCAATCCGGTTACGGGTAAAGATAAGCGGCACTTTTACGGGTGCAGCTGCATCGGTTTGTTGCAACGTTACTTCAGCATACCAGTTCCACCGTTTGCTTAATTTTATTTTTTTAGCTGCGCTTAATTGTAATAAATTTATAACCGTACTATACTGCGCCGTTTTATAATACCCGGTAAAATAAGCATAGTTTGTAATAAGATAATTAGCAGCGGATAAACTAACAAAAGGATTGTCTGCAGCAGCCTTTAGCGTAATGATGTTTTCTTTTTTATACCCGCCCGCATTACCAAAATTAAAGGAAGAAAGGGGGTTGTATATAAAAGACGGTGTACGGTTAACATTGGTAAAGGCAAGGCGTATGTTACCCCATCTTTTATTTAAATACCGTGCCAGCGAGGCATTGATATTATAATCGCCCGAATTTAACCCGGCCATATATAATTCTCCATTTGCTAAAATATCCCATAGCCTGTTACGGGTTTTATTGCGGTATTCGCCGTGCAAAATAATATTGTAAAAATTGTGGGTACCCGATGAAAAAGTGCCATTTATATTTTCAATTCTGGCACCCGCCAGTAAATATTGGGCAACATTTTTTGTATTGGGATAAGTAAGAATAGAAAAATCGTTGGTAATCACTTTCCATTTATCTGTTACAACCAAACTATCATGCCCAAGTGTATCAGCAAGCATCGCTGTGTTATAAAAGTTTTTGTAATAACTGGAATCACCTGCTACCAGGTCCCTGAACTGGTAACTGTAATTATTGTAAGTAAACGTATGCTGAAAACGAAGTTTGGAATAAAATAAATATTCTGTGGTAGAATCATTGATGGCAATAGAATCTTTTTTACCAAGGTCATACGATTGCCTTAAAAAAAAGGTAAAATCTTTGTACACATTGCCTGTATTAACTGTTGTATTAAAAGGATTAAAATTGGAATTGGTTCCTCCTAAATTAACGGGTATGGCAAATAGTTTATAGTTTTTATCGGTTAAATTACTATCGTTTTGTATTCCTCCGTTTTCAGAACTTTTAATAACATTTCCCATTATCATAAAATATCCTGCATATCTTTTCCGCTTACCCTGGTAATTGCTAAAAAGCCGGTAACTTTTATGATTGGTATTTTGAGACGAAAAGTAACCCGGTGCGCTGATGAGGCGGTATTCCAACCCAAAATTTAAATTGGGTTTTGGGTTTTGGGTATGAATAATACTAACCACCTGTTCTTTGGCTGACCCCAACTCATAATTCATCCTTGTAAAAGGTTTGGTAGTTTTAAAAAAACGGGAGTTCTCTAAGGTAAACCGGTAAGCGTCAAATGCGTGAAAACCTGCATCCCATCCGGCTTTGGCAAAGGGAGCATATATCAATGAATAACCCGCGTTGCCATTGTTGCCCAAATATTGCTGGGCAGCAGGTATGGGAAAATATTTGTAAAAATCGTTCAGGTTGGAATCTATCCGGATATTCCTGATAGAATCAAGATATTTAAATGTAACCGTAATAGAATCTTTTAGATCATCCCGGTGTTCAAATCCAAGCCCCATACTATCCCCCTTATTCTTGCCGCCACCACCGCTGCCCGACATCCCCCTGCCTACGTTTTTAATAGACTGCAGCGGATTTTGTGCAATACAAAACTGAAACATCCCCAACAGCAATAAAGAAAAAATTATTTTATACATTATTCAAAATTATTCATCACCCTACAACCATTTATTGACTAGCTAAAAAAAATATTACATACTTATAATGCGGCAACCAGTTCTTTAAAAATATGGGTAAGTTTGGGTTCCGCCTCATTGGCTGCGTGCAATACTTCAGCATGGGTAATTTTATTTTCTTCTTCCCTTATGCCAAGGTCTGTTATTACACTCATTGCAAATACTTCTAGGCCCATATGTACCGCTGCAATCACTTCCTGTACAGTACTCATACCCACTGCATCGCCGCCAATAATGTTCAACAATTTATATTCCGCCCTTGTTTCAAAAGTAGGGCCTGTAACGCCGCAATAAATTCCTTCTTTAAAGAGTATATTTTCTTTTGTAGCAATGGTTTTTACTTTATCAATCAAACGCTTGCTGTACGGTTCGCTCATGTCCGGAAATCTTGGCCCAAACGCCTCTTCGTTTTTACCTGTTAAAGGGTTGACGGTAAAAAGACTTACATGATCTTTTATAATCATAAGGTCGCCCACCCTAAAATTCAAATTCATAGCACCGGCAGCATTGCTGATGAGCAAGGTTGTAATCCCCAAAAATTTCATCACCCTTATCGGAAAAACTACTTCCTGCGGCGTATAGCCTTCGTAACAATGAAAACGGCCCATCATCGCCACTACTTTTTTTTCACCCAATTCGCCAAAAATTAATTTGCCTTCATGGCCTTCCACCGTACTCACCGGGAAGTGAGGAATGTCAGTATAAGCAATCTCTGCTTTTATTTTCATTTCCGAAATAAAGCTGCCGAGTCCGCTGCCTAACACAATACCCACCAGCGGTTGGGTACTATAGCGGCTTTGTATGTATGCAACTGCCGCATTAACTTTTGTAATCATATTTATTCGCTTGTTTAGTATTAAGCGCTGTTTACGCAGCACATCCTGCACTACAAGCTGCAATGCCTGAAATGGTTTTACAAAGAAAGGAAACTAAACCCAAGGTTGAATTAAAAAAATGGTAAAAGAGATGCTGCAGAAAGCCCGGTAATTACATTTAATGTGATCTGAATTTTTGTGAATTAAGTTTCCGCTGTAAAAATTTTTGTCCGGGCCAGGAAGCTCTGTGCAAAATCCTTGTGTCACACCCTTGTACCATATACCTTTTAGCGACTTTATCTAAGCGAAGACAGAACCACACTTTAGCCCGCTTAAGGTTTCATGATAAACTTTCCTTTTCAATCCGCATAGAAAAAAAATAGTTATATCATGCCTGTTTCCGGTTCCCTTCATATCTTCGCAAAAATTTTTTATACCATGAACCTTCACGAATACCAGGCCAAAGAGCTGCTTAAAAAATTCAATGTTCCCGTGCAGGAAGGCATTGCCTGCAATACGCCTGCTGAGGCAGAGGAAGCTTACCGCCAGATACATACTTTGTACGACAGTAAATTTGCGGTAGTAAAAGCACAAATACATGCCGGTGGACGTGGTAAAGGCACCATTCGTGGTAAAGAGCAACGTGGCGTTGCAATTGGTAAAAATGCAGAAGCGGTAAAAGAGATAGCTCAAAATTTAATTGGCGGTACATTGGTAACCATTCAAACCGGCCCGGCTGGTAAATTAGTAAATAAAGTACTGGTAGCCCAGGATGTATATTACGATGGCCCTAATCCGGTTAAAGAATTTTACCTGTCGATTTTAATGGACAGGGCAAAAGGCCAGAATGTAATTATGTACAGCACCGAAGGAGGTATGAACATTGAAGATGTGGCGCACAATACTCCTGAAAAAATATTTAAAGAATGGGTAAATCCAGGCGGTTTGCTACAGGCTTTCCAGGCACGTAAAATTGCTTTTAACCTGGGCCTTGGCGGCAATGCTTTTAAAAATTGTGTAAAATTTGTAACCAATTTATACAATGCCTATGTAGGCCTCGATTGCAGCATGCTGGAAATTAACCCGCTGTTTAAAACCAGCGACGATAAAATTATTGCGGTAGATTGTAAAATGGATGTGGATGACAATTCATTAATGCGCCATGCAGATATTGCCGGTTTAAGAGATATTAGCGAAGAAGATCCAACCGAAGTGGAAGCAGGAAAATTCAACTTAAATTTTGTAAAATTAGATGGCAATGTAGGTTGCATGGTAAATGGTGCAGGCCTGGCCATGGCCACAATGGACATGATAAAATTAAGTGGTGGTGAACCGGCTAACTTTTTGGATGTGGGCGGTACAGCCAATGCGCAAACGGTGGAAGCGGGCTTTCGTATTATTTTAAAAGATCCAAAAGTAAAAGCAATTTTGATTAATATTTTTGGGGGTATCGTTCGCTGCGACCGTGTGGCACAGGGCGTAATTGATGCTTACCAGTCCATAGGCAATATTGATATTCCAATCATTGTACGCCTGCAGGGTACCAATGCCGATGTAGCAAAAACTTTAATTGACGAAAGCGGATTAAAAGTACAGAGTGCTATTTTGCTTAGCGAAGCAGCAGCATTGGTGAATAAAGCAGTAGCTTAATATAATGGCTGATTTCGGATGTACTTCAACCTGATGATCGGGTATTTATTGGATGCTTTTTCAAAATAAATTTATAAAAACCCCATTCTACAATGGGGTTTTTTATGATTAATATAATGGTTAAGAACAAAAACAGTCAACATCAGGCGCATTCTGTTACCAGATAAATTACACCACATGTTCTGATACCATTGTATGATTATGATTACTGAAACCTGTAGTCAGGCAACCGGGGATAATGTGCATTTCACTTAAAATTTAGCAGTTAACCCAACATAAAAACTCCTTCCAACAGCAGGTATTATTCCAGGGCCAGGGTATTCATCTGTCCTCCTGGTAAAATAATATTTGTTGCCCAGGTTGTTTACGCCCGCTTTTATTGCGTAATTATTTATTTTATAAGTTGCGCTAAAATCTACAACCGTATATGCCGGAATGTAGCCTGCTATTGGGTTATCGCTTACCTTCACATTGGTTGCATCGCCATAAGCATCGCCAATATAATTAACCTGAAATGTGGAAGAAAAACTTTTGTTGCTATAAATAATACCTGCTCTTTCAATGTGTTTGGCAGCTGCTTCTACCCGGTTTCCATTAAACTCACCGCTGGTATATTTTGCATCAATATAGCTGTATGAATTAAAAATACTTATTCCCTGTTTTGATTGTTGATTTAAATACTTTAAAATATTAAATTCAATATAGGCTTCCAATCCTTTGTGTACGCTGTTGGCAATATTTGTTCTGTAACCAAAATCAAGTCCTGTTGTGGGATCTGTTTTTACAATTTCTCCTATACGATTATTATATGCCAGGTAAAATAAACTAACATCTACATTTAAATAATTTTTTATGGTTGTCCGGTAACCAAGGTCCGAATTAAAACCATTGGCATCTTTTAAATTGGGGTCAATTTTTGAAGTTACTCCAAACGGCTGCTGCTGGCTATAGTCAATTGGCCTGTAAGCCTGGCTGATATTTGCATAAATACCTGCGTTGGATTTTGGTTTATATTCAATACCGATACCGCTTAAAAGAAACACCCTGTTTTTACTTTTGTTGGCAGTCACTTTATAAATATCGTCGGTGGTATATCCTTTTACGGTACTGTTTAAATATTCCAACCTAACGCCCGGAGTTACCGTCAGTTTATTTCCGATTCTAAAAATATTTTCAACAAAAGGAGCAATATTGGTAGTAGTAAAATTTAATTTTTTTTCCCAATCGCCGGTGATGGATAAATCGAAATCGCTGTTGGTAGAACCTTCCCCACCTCCCAGTCTTTTAAACCAGCCATAGGAAAACCTGACACCCCCAGCCAATGTAGATTTACTTTTTCCTAATTTATAGCTGGCAGCAAATCTTGCTTCGGTTGCAACGCTGTGCATATCTTCACTCTCTACTTCCCTTGGTACATATTGATTGGTTGCCGGATCAATGGCATCCAATGCACCTGCACCACCATCTTCATTGCGCCAAACCAACGAACGGTTACTAAAAATATAGGTGGTTTTTAAACTGAAAGTAGTGTTATCATTTGGGTTAAGGTTAAGGTAACCACTGACAATATTCCAGGGACTTTTTAACCAGTTTCTTGCCCTGACAGATGCTTTTGGATTTGCATTAAAAAGGCTGTCGGATAGCCCGCCGGGCATGTGTATTTTATTACGAAGTAAAGAATATTCAAGTCCTGCATTTATTTTTTTTGATGCCGTGTACTGAATCTTACCAAAGCCTGAAAGCTGCCACTGCTGGCTGTTTGGCCGGTAACCATCCATATTTCTTTGTTGAAGAAAACCATAGTAACTTATTTTTTTATAAGTACCTCCAACAGAAGTAAAAGCATTGTACATTCCAAAACTACCCACTGTTTGAGATGTGATGAACTGAAAGGGTTTATCAGTGGGAGCATCTTCTGTTATGTAATTTACCAATCCGCCAAACTGTGCTCCAAACTGTAAAGAGGAAGCTCCTCTTACCATTTCAATTCTTTTTACGGCTTCCATAGGTGGAATATAGTAGGCTTCATTATAGCCATACACATCCGCACTGATATTGTACCCGTTTTGCCTTGTATTCATTTCAATACTTTGCGTAGGGTTCAGGCCTCGTGTAGCAATTCCATTTGCAGTAAAGCCACTGCTTTCTGTTTCAACAATGTTCAGTCCGGGTATCCTTCCCAAAATCTGGCGGGTATTGTTAATGGCTTTATTGGCATCCAAACTATCAACAATAATTACTTCTGTTTTTTTACCGGCGTAAATAATGCCGTCTTTCATTTCAAGTAAATGACCAACGCCATTAACGGTTTTATACCCGGTTACAATAACCTCCTTAAGTATTTTACTGGTATCTTTTTGTTGGGCTATTGCGGTTACTAAACTTAGCATTCCAATTATACCCGCTATTATTTTTTTATTGATCATTTGCAACAGTTTTTATTTGTCTGCAAATGTGAAATAATTAATTACGGGTTGATTACCGCATCGGGAAAAGAAAATGCCGGATTGGGAAAACTTTTGTTGTTTCAGTTCTGGAGCTCGTTGCCACAGCTTTACGGATCGCCTTCCGCTCCAACCGCCCAATAATTAAAATTAGCAAGATTGTATCTAATAAAACTACTTTACAAATTAAGAAAACTACTTCAAATTATTCGTTGCGGGGTTGGGCAACGCTGCACTTTGCAGGATACAGTTAACTCTTTACCTTATATGATGTCGCTGATCTTTAGCAGATAGGTGAAGCATTTCCCTTTTATAAAATTAAATTCCCTTCTTTGAATATTCATTCTAAAACCGATGCTGTAAAATAGTGTACTGCTATTAGGAAGTCCAGATACATTGTATGTTCTACGGGTAACATTAAAATCAAAAAATGCATGGCCAAATAATTCGTAAGAAATATTTACAATACAGCAGCACTGTACACTGATATTCCGGAACTTAAAAAATAACCATAGTTTCTGATATGCGTGTTATAACTGCGAAATATATCACCGCCATATAAATGGGTTCAGAATCTAATCCTTTTAAATAAGAAATAATTTTAGCACTTAATCTGTTTAAATGCTGTTTTCCCAGGGTAGTTTTTTGACTGATATAAGTTAAAGGTGTCTTTTTGTTTTATTATTCAGGATGGGTTGGTTTTACTTACCAGAGTAATAAATACTACTGAATTATTTAACCGTTATGCCAGCTGCAATATAAATAATCACAGTAATATTAATGGTTCATTAAACATTCAGATAAGCACAGGGAACTGATCCAAAGCCATCATTTAACCAGTTACGAAAATTGAAAATGCTTTCATACAACGAAACACATAATTTTTGGCTTTACCTTACCATTAATTTCCTGCATTAAAAAAATTGTTTCATTAAAATTAAAAAAGATGTTGGTAAATAATATCAAAAACATCCACTGCTGTTAAGATATCGGTTGCTATTTTTTTATCTGTTATTATTACAGGATGATATGCAGAACTACCGCCTATTCTTCCATGAGATCCTTTTATTAAAGTTGCATCCAGAGGTATCACATCCATCACATATCTGAAGCCTGCTTTTTTTCTTAGTAATTTGTAACCAGCTCTTAGTTTAGATGTCATAAACATTTCTACCGGATCGTAACCAGGCTTTTTATGTATGTCAACGCACCTTGCATAATCTGGTGCTTTTGCATCATCCAGCCAAAAATAATAAGTAAACCAATAGTCTGCGTCAGCCATCAACACAAGATCTCCCGATCGGTTATGATCTATATGATATTGCTGTTGGGCAGTTTTATCAAGTACCAGTTCAACACCAGCAACTTCTGCAAGTATTTGCTTTACTTTTTCTGTTATCGAAACATCATTTATATAAACATGTGCTACCTGATGATCCGCTACTACAAAGGCTTTAGAAGCCCCTGCATCTAGAAGTTCCAGGCCGCCCTCTTCTCTAATTGCTAATAATCCATGCTCCCTGAACAGGCGATTTAAATGAAGGGGTTTGCTAACTGGTGCAATACCGTATTCAGAAAGAATGATAATTTTTGTCTCCTTTTTTTCATAAAAATTAACGAGGTTCTCTAACACTTTATCAATCTCCAGTAAGTCTTTTTTTATGAACGAAAACGAGGGCCCAAATTTTTGAAGGCAGTAATCCAGGTGGGGTAAATAAATAAGGGTTAGTGTAGGATTATACCGGTCATCTGTTAGCATAGCCGCATCAGCTATCCATTGAGTAGATTTTATATTTGCGCCAGGACCCCAAAATTGAAACAATGGAAACTGCCCTAATGCTTCCTGCATTTCATCCCGTAAACCTGCTGGTTGAGAATAACAATCTGGCAGCTTGCGGCCATCTGCAAGATATTGCGGTCTGGGTGTTAAAGAATAATCCGCAGAGGAATACATATTGTACCACCAAAACATCTGCGAGCAGCTAAAAGAAGGGTCTTGCTTTTTTGCTTTTTCCCAAATTTTTTCTCCTTGCACCAATTTATTGGATTGCTTCCAAAACTTCACTTCACAGTCTTCTTTATCGTACCATCCGTTACCAACAATACCATGTTCTGCCGGCGATTTACCTGTAAGATAAGTTGATTGCACCGCAGTAGTTACTGCAGGAAGCATCGGACTAATTGTTGCAATATTCTTTTTGGAAATATACTGTTTCAGAAAAGGCATTTCCTCCAGTAAGAAAGTGGAAAGCCCTACCACATCAATTACAACTGTCTTATTCATTTTAATATAAATTCTGTGTGGATAGTATTATAACTGTTCTTTAACCCAATTTAATTCCCGCACAATTGATTGTTGCAAAGGTAGTTTTAAAGCGCCTTCAATTACATCCCAGGTATAGGTTTCAACTTCAAGATGATTGGTAAAATTTATTTTCTTCTGCAGGTCAAGCACTGTTACGATATCTTTTTGAGTGGATTGTAAAAATCCAAAATCTTCTTCAAAAATAGGCACATGAAAATGTGCACGCCATTCGTTGACATCCATATTTTCAATATCAGCCAGTGCCTCTGGAAGATCAGGATATCTTATAAAACCGCCATTATTTTTTTTAGCAACCACCTGGTGCAAATAAGTAGGTTCATTAAATTTAGTAAACTTTTGGGCGATGATTTTCCTGGCAGAAACATCCTTGTCCAGCACACCTTTTAAAGCCGCACTTATCTGTATTTTACCTATTTTAATACCAAGCATCAAAACCTCGTTAACAATTGCTTCATGCGGTTCGTAACCAACTGCAAAGTGGCAAACATCGTAACATAAACGTATGTGCTGCTTCAATAATTTATTTGCTTCTTCCCTGGAAATATTTAGTTGATCAGCAAGTATTTTTTCACCTTCGGGAAGCAATTGATTTACGAACCATTCTATAAATTCACGTCCGCTTTCAAGCATGCCATCCGGCTCCGGTTCAATATCGAGGTGTATAATTTTTCCGGTAGATTTAAAAATTGATATTAAATGTGCCGCAACTGCCACCATATTTTTTGTACCTGTTTCAAAAGCTTTTTGTAAAGCTACTGGTGTTTTATGCCAGTACCGGTAACTTATAGGTGAGGTTGAAATACCTCCATCCATTTCATCCGGAAGAAGCCGGGCTAAGATATCTGCTAAACGATTGGTATAAACCAATCTTTCATTGGTTGTCCAATCCGGGGCATGCACCTGGTCTTTAACAGCTACCTGGTGAAAGCTGCCATAAGGAAACCCGTTCATGGTAAATACGTATGCATCATTTTTAGACAGCCATTGCCAGAATACTTCCAGATTTTCGGTTTTTACAAGATCAATGCTTGCAATATTAGATACCCGCAATCCAATACCCATGGGCATATCAGGCGAAAGTTCCTTTTTTATAGCCGGGAAATATTTTTGAATTTCTGCAAAGTGATCCTGCCAGTTTTCACCGGTATGGATGTTTGTACAGTAGGTTAAATATCCAAAATTAGTTAGCATATTTTCGTTTAAATATTTGTTATTTTTTTATTACTACATCAACCTAACTGCTGCTATTTTACAAGGAAAATAGCAAAGCTTGATAAGCGAATTTATTATCGCTACAGCATCAAAACTTATTTAAAAATGTTTCCTGTCTAACTACGGCATACTGATTTTTGTATTATCCAACAGAAAGTTGGGCACTTGATTTCATCAGTATCGTACCTGAAAAAATATCAATTTTAAAATAAATTATCAAACCAAAAAAAGTCAGGCATCCACCAGCCTCTTCAGATATAAAAGCTAAGTTGCTGGTTGATCAACATAGTTTATTCTACTTCTATTTTTGTCAGTTCTTTAAGATATCTGGCTGACTTTGCCAGTAATTCGTTGTCAATCTCATGCACCTCTTCTCCCTTCCCAATATCGCAAAGCAGCATTATGGTTAATTGCCCGCCAAGATGTTGCCTGAATTCATCCAGCCCATCTAAGAGGCTATTGTCTTTTCCAACTTCCATAAATGGATGTGTTATTTCAAAACCAAGCGCCTGTAATAATTTAATTACCCGGTCTGCTTTTTGTATTGATAGTCTGCCGGAAAATGTAGAATAAATACTATCCAACGCAATACCCATCGCTACGGCTTCTCCATGAAGTACCCCGAAGTTTGTAAGCTGTTCTAATTTATGTGCGCTCCAATGTCCAAAGTCTAACGGGCGTGAAGAACCTATTTCAAAAGGATCGTCTCCGGCTATATGTTGCAGGTGCAATTCAGCACATCGTCTTACCAAATAGTTCATTATTTTTAAATCACGCTCCACTAATTTTACGGCATTGCTTTCTATCCAGCTAAAAAAAGGTTCATCTTTTATCAAGGCAACCTTAATCGCTTCTGAAATTCCTGAACGCCAGTTTCTATCATCAAGTGTAAGTAAAAATAGTTCATCATTAAACACCGCCAAAGGTGGTGCAAACGTACCAAGAAAGTTTTTTTTATTGAGGTAATTGACACCGTTTTTAACACCAATACCAGAATCATTTTGCGATAAGGTTGTAGTAGGTATCCTGATATGCCTTACACCCCGATGTGCAACTGCAGCCGCATAACCAGCAACGTCCAGCAAAGAACCGCCGCCAATGGCTACAATGTAAGAATGCCTGTCTAAATTGCTGCTATTTACTGCTTCTACAATTTTATTAAAGAGTATAAGGTCGTTTTTAACTGCTTCGCCGCCGGGCATAATTAAAATATCTTCTACCAAAACAACTGTATCATATTTTTTAAAATATGCTTTAATTTCGGCCATAAGATTGCTGTTTTCCCGAATAACATTTTCATCAATTACAAAAAATATTTTTTGCAAAGAAGCTGTTCTTTTTTCTTCTAAAAAATTAGCAAAAACTACATTTTGCAGGTTAAACAGTGCGGTCGTAAAATAAACATTGTATTCAAACTGTACACTAAATTGCTGTTTTATAAAATCCATATATTTCTATTTAAAAAACTCAGTGATAAAAAATCCCTGCTAGGTTACGGCAAATTTTTTGGCCAGAAACAAAGACAAAGGCAATAACAAAATTATAATTATTGCTAACCACACAGCACCAAATGCAGCGGCCCAACAGGCGTTTAAAAGTATTAAAGCAATAACGCCTGCTTTAACTGCCTTACCAATATTTTTACCAACAGGCTCCTTGAGGGCCTTGTACAAAGGTGTAAAAATCATCCAGGCAAAAGGGAGTAAAAAAATTAATGTTATGAGGGTTTTATCTTTATAAAAAGAAAAGAATAAAATGGCTGTTATAACTAAAAGGTACAGCAAGCCTGCAAAATAAAACGTCTTCGTTTTTCCGCCTTGTACTTCTCCCCTGCTTATCATTGTTATAGATGCGATATAGATAATTGGAACAAGTGCCAGGAACCAAAAATTATTAAGTTGTATTGTTACAATACTTACGCCCAGCATAAGGTTCAGGCCACGACACAGACCCATATTTAAAGGCCCTAAAATAGACAAATGCTTACCCCATTTATCGTACACGAGTGCACATGCTGCTATTAAAAGCGCAATAACCCCACAAATATTATTTACAAAAAAAGAACTTATTATACCAATTATCAATAAAATAATTCCAAGTAATATGCCTTCCTGAAGCGAAACTCTTCCACTTGGGATGGCGCGTTCCGGTCTTTCAATCTTATCGAGTTCTGCATCAAACACATCGTTAAAAACAACACCGCCTCCGTATAAGCCAACGGTTGAAAGACACAATAAAAGTACAGCAATTATTAAATTTGAAGAAGGTACAGCACCTGCAAAATACCCTGAAATTGCAACACCGGCAAGTACATCGGCTATAGAAGTAACAATATTGGCAGGCCGCATTAATTGTAAAAAAGAAGTAATTTTTTTCAAGATAAATTTTAGCTGATGATGATAGAAGAAGCATTAATACGCGGTTGCTGCCCACCACGAAGTATTGAATTACCTTCAAACTTTTCTGATTGATCTGGATTTTTTACGGCATTAAAATCAGCTTCGTCTATTTGTCCGCTTTGACCAAAAGCAGTAATGGCATTTTGATAAGAAACTAACAAAATATCAGCATCGCTGATACCTCTTTGTTTCATAAGTGCTGCTGTTTTAGGTACCGCCAAAGGATCGCTTATACCCCAATCTGCTGCTGAATTTATCATTATTCGTTCGGTACCATATTGCTTTATAATATCTACCATTCTTTCATTACCCATTTTTGTAAATGGATATATTGTAAATGCGGCCCAAAAGCCTTTATCCAGTACATCCTTTACAGTTTCTTCATTATTATGATCAATAATTACTGTATACGGATCAATACCATGCTCCAACGCAATATCCATGCTTCGCTGAGTACCTTTCTTTTTATCCCGGTGTGGTGTATGAACCTGCACGGGCAAAGCTGCATCTTTAGCAAGCTGCAATTGCAAACGATAATATTTTTCTTCCAATAAAGTTTGATCATCAAAACCAATTTCACCAATACCAACTACTCCTTCTTTATAAATGAATAACGGCAATATTTCCATTACCTGTTCTGCAAGTGCTTCATTGTTTGCCTCTCTGGAATTGAGGCCAATGGTGCAATAATGTTTAATACCGAATTGAGAGGAACGAAATCTTTCCCACCCAATTAAACTATTGTAATAATCCCGAAAAGTATCCGTACCGGTTCGCGGTTGGCCCAGCCAAAAAGAAGGTTCAATCAATGCAACAATACCTGCATCGTACATCGCCTGGTAGTCGTCGGTAGTGCGACTCGTCATGTGAATATGCGGATCGAAAAATTTCATTCCACTGATGCTTTGAAGATCTGCGGCAGCGGCTTTATCCGTGTGTATTACTGGTTCATTCAGGGAATTATTGCAACACATATATAAGTTTGTAAATGTTCATAAATATTTAGTTTTTATGTACGATTGAAATTTAACCGTTTCTATAAAAGGCCAATTAACCTTTTGCATTATTTTAAAAATTAAATTTATAAAGTTTGCAGTAAGCTAACATAAATAGATTATTTAAGTTTTATGCACTGATATTAATCCAGCTTAATTTATTTTCTTTTATTTTCTGTTCTATTTCGGGTGCCGTATTTAATAGTTGCCTTGCGGGTTTATAATCACTTGCATAACAAGCAAGCGCCGCAGCAAATCTTGTTTTTTCATCTGCATCTGCAAATAAATTTTTAATGATTTCATAATTTGTTTCGTCAATAAATTTACCTGCCAGCCGCCATAACTGAACATTAATAGAACGTTTAGCAGCCCTGCGCTCCGCCGCATAATCAATCAGCGTTTTAGCTAAGGAACTGTTTGCCCGTTCATCCAAACCCACAATCCGGTTAATATCTTTTTCAGTAAAAAAAGCTTTCAATACCATCTGGTTCCAGGCAGCTTCCTGTAAATATTTTGCAGGGTAAGGATTATTATACATGATGGCTTCCAGCACGATCCCCATATTGCTTCTAATACCTTCCACACAACATTTTATCCAGTATTCTGGAAAGCTAAACACGGGCAATGCTGCATAAAGATCTGCCCGTTCGTTCATTTCTGCATTTGCAAAAAGGCCTTCAATTAATTTACAGTATTGCCCCTTTTCTGCCGCATCAATTTGTATTAAAATGTATAGTCTGCATAAGCGATGAAACGACCAGCCTTCCATATACAACCCAGGTAATAAATAAGATATTTTATTTTGCTGATCAGCGTTTAAATGAAGTGTTTTTTTTTCTATCTTTCGCGGGATGGCCGCAAAACATAACTGCGTTTGTAAAAGATCGTTGGTAGTATTTATTAGTTCAGCTTTTTGCTGAAGCCATAAAAAATTTTCAGTATTGCAATGCTCTTTTATAAGCGACGCTATAAGAAGTACAAATGTTGGTGAAGTTGCAGAAAGAACATCATTTTTCATCATTGGAATATTAAGCTGCAAAATAATTAATTGTCAGGGCAGCACTTATAATTAGTAACCCGAAAAATTCCCTGGTTTTTTCAATATATGGTTTTGTTGCCTGCATGGTTTGTACAAGACTTTCTTTTTTATATTTTGTTATCCAATCCCGCACACCATCTTTTGCAAAAAAAAGCGTAAGCGCATATATTAAGTAAAAAGAGATAGTCACTAAATACACTGTTGGATAATATTTGTGAAGCGCTGCCAAACCGCAGCAAATGGCTGCTACCGTATAAATACTTACCCATAGCCAGGCATCGTTGTCATTTAAATTTACGTAGGCAAACGCAAGGAAGGCTAGGAAAAAAAATACATTTAAAATAATTAACAGCATTATGGATTTTCTTAAAATATTAGTAAATCTTTTAAAACTTAAAACCGTATTGTTCTTAAGTTTTACAAAAGTAATTAATATACAAATTAGGCCATTTATTTTACGTGATGTGCTAAATTTAAAATACTTTTTTTGTACATAGTACAATATATTTTAGAAAAGTAATACATATGTTAAGGAGGCTAAGTTTTCACTGCAACAATAAAAGCTGCTACTACAATCAGGTAATTATTTCCAATTTAATAAAGTTATTGTACATAACTGAATATTAATTATTGTTTACAATTTGAAGGTTTATTCTCTTTTAAGTGAAATGATTAAAAAATCAGTTCATCTGGTAAAGAACTGCAAACAGTAAAGAGATAAAAGCACCGGGATCGCTATCAATCAAGCAATCTAGGTATTAGTGTGGCGTTTTCTAAATAGAGGTTTACAGAAAATTATATTGTAAATACTTTTTATCGGCTCTTCTATGTAACTATTTAACCAATTTCGCCCTGGTGGCTTTAACATCTGCCACCGTTACGGCTGGCTTTTTATTGCCAAAACTATTGCGCACAAACGTAAGTACATCTGCCACCTGCTTATCAGTAAGGTAATTAAAAGCAGGCATCACATTATTGTACCTTTCCCCGTCAATTTCCTGCTGGCTCATGCCATTTAAAACTGTTGTTATTATCCGCGCTTTGTCGCCATTGATATAACTTGTATTTATTAGTGGAGGATTCATATTTTCAACGCCACCACCATCGGGTAAATGGCAGGAAACACAGAATTGGGTATAAACATCTTCCCCCGCTGCAAATGAAGATTTAGCTGTGGCTGGCAACGTTTTATGAATTTGTTTTTTTTGCTGGGCAATGACCGTTACAGCAAGCAAAACCATTGTGCCTGCCATCAATATATTTTTACGCATATGTTTTATGGGTTGTAGGTTATTTTATACAAAAAGCCTTTTGAATCATCGGTTACGTATAACGATCCGTCGGGGCCCTGGGCTAAACCGCATGGGCGATGGTCTGCACGGCCAGAAGCAGTTTTTTCAGGCGACCCTGAAAAATTATCCGCAAAAACTTCCCAGTCGCCAAAAGGCTTCCCATCTTTAAAAGGTTGAAATACTACAAAATAGCCTGCCTGGGGTTCAGGCGAACGGTTCCATGAACCATGAAAGGCAATAAAGGCTCCGTTTTTATATTTTTCCGGAAATTGGTTGCCTGTATAAAAGAGTAACCCGTTGGGTGCCATGTGAGCAGGATAGGCAGCAACAGGTTTAAGATATTTTGGATCGGCCGCCATTTTTCCATCCCCACCATATTCGGGTGCCAACATACTTTTATGTTGGGCATAATCGTAATACAGGTAAGGCCATCCGGCGTTATCATTCTTCTTTATGGCAAACATGCACTCAGCAGGGTTAAGAGCCGATTGCTGCACGGTGTACAGATCAGGAAAAATATCATGCAACTGATCCCTCCCATGCTGCATTACAAAAAGCTCATTGTCCTGTTGGTTCCAGTCAAGCCCAACCACATTTCGAAGGCCGGTTGCATAGCGAACGCCATCTGCATAAGTCTGGTTCAGTTTATCAGCTTTAAACATCCAGATACCACCTGCAGAATCCAGCAACGGACAGCCTTCGATACCCATAGAACCTTTCTGGCGGTCTTTTTCCTGGCAGGAATTTAACCAGGCACCGATATTTACATACACGTTGCCCTCATTATCCAGTACCAGCGATTTTGTTTCATGCTGCCAGCGGTCAATCAACCCTGTTACTATTTTTTCCGGCATATTGGGATTAATTACCTCATTTTTAGCATTGAGTTTATATCGGAATATTTCGCTGTTTGAAGATGAATAGAGGTAGCCATTTTTTATACAAATGCCTGTACCACCGTAATTGCCAAATCCACTTTTTACTACTGCTTTTCCATTACTTTCCTGCAAATACAAAGTGCCCTTATTGTTAACCGGTTTTGCAAGCCTAACATAAATACCTCCTTGCGGTGTTACAAAAACATGCCTGGCTTTGCCTAAGTTTTCTGCAAGCAATATTGCTTTAAACTTCAACGGCAGCTTCAATCCCGTAATATCTTCTGTTAGTTTTAGTGAAGGTTTTAGACTGGTTTGTGCCAAAGCTGTAGCCGATAAAAAGGCCATACTTACAATCAAACCAGCGTAAAAAAATACTTTTTTCATTCCTGTAATTTTATGTTTCTAAAAAGTGGTTAAAGATAACGCAACAGCTTCGTTTACAATTAACGTACAATAAGTGTTCAGTCAATGCTGCAAATATTTTATTTTCATATTTTATTTTGAGCCAGGAGCCCCCGTTTTAAACAAAAATAGAAAAGTTAAATTTTTTAATAAGAACATCATTTTTTTTGGGTTAAGTATATTATCACAATTATACCTTCTTTCGTTATTTATCTTTACCAAAAAATAAACGCATGCCTGTAAATAAATTACTGCTGCTGTTGTTACTGTTTCCAGTACAATTATTGGCCCAGAAATTTTCCGCAAAAGAAATCAGCCGCTGGCAACACCAGGCTAACCAAGTTTCTATTATAAGAGACAATTGGGGTATTCCGCACATTACCGGTAAAACAGATGCAGATGCCGTTTTTGGTTTATTGTATGCACAGTGCGAGGATGATTTTAAACGAGTAGAATTAAATTATATTGAAAAACTGGGTAGGATGGCAGAAGTAAAAGGCGAAGCTGTTTTATATGATGACTTATTGCTGCAATTATTGATAGATTCTGCGGATGCAAAAAAAGACTACAATGCCGCCAGACCCTGGTTGAAAAAATTATTGAATGCGTATGCAGATGGCATCAATTACTATCTGTATAAAAACCCACAGGTAAAGCCACAAATGATATTTCGCTTTCAGCCCTGGTATCCATTATTGTGGACGGATGGAAGTATTGGAGCAATTAATACTGCGGATATTTCGACCGCTGATTTAAAAAATTTTTATGGAGGAGAAAAATTTAAAGCAGTCGCTGTTGCAAAAGATCCAGATCAGCAAACTGGTTCCAATGGATTTGCATTTGGCCCCTCAGTAACAGAATCGGGCAATGCAATTTTATATATCAATCCCCATGTAACTTTTTATTTCAGGCCCGAAGTGCAGGTTACCAGCACGGAAGGATTGAATGTGTACGGTGCCGTTACCTGGGGACAGTTTTTTGTATACCAGGGATTTAATGAACATTGTGGATGGATGCATACCAGCAGCAGTGTAGACGTAGCCGACTTATATGAAGAAAAAATAGTCACTAAAAATAAAAAACTTTTTTACGAATACAATCGCGAGTTAAAGCCAGTTATTCAAAAGAAAATGGTGTTGCGTTTTGCAGAGAAGGGCCAACTGAAAACGAAAATAATCCAGGCATATTTTACGCACCACGGGCCGGTGATGGCAATGCGCAATAACAAATGGATCAGCCTTAAATCCTTTAACCGTTCAGCTATTAGTTTGCAGCAAAGCTGGCTGCGTACCAAGGTGGTTAATTTTGAGGGCTATAAAAAAGTAATGGATCTGAAAGGCAATACCAGTAACAATACCGTATATGCAGACGACAAAGGAAATATTGCTTACTGGCATGGTAATTTTATACCGGTAAGAGATAAAACATTAAACTGGGCAATGCCGGTGGATGGCAGCACTTCGGCAACAGAATGGAAAGGATTGCATGAGCAAAAAGATATTGTTCACTTGTTCAATCCAGCCAATGGCTGGCTGCAAAATTGTAACTCTACTCCTTTTTCTGTTGCCGGTAATAACAGTCCGAAAAAAGAAAATTACCCGGCTTATATGGCGCCCGACGGAGAAAATTTCAGGGGTGTAAATGCAGTTAGAATTTTAGGCACAGAAAAAAAATATACGCTGGATAAAGTGATTGCAAAAGGCTACGATACCTACCTCGCTGCCTTTGAAGTTTTAGTACCGGCATTGGTAAATTCTTTTGAAAAAAATCTTGCTTCGGGCGATACCGTTTACAAACTATTGAAAGAACCGGTTGCTATTTTAAAAAGCTGGGATTATCATTCCGGCGAACAATCTGTGGCTACAACGCTTGCCGTGGAATGGGCGCAAAAATTAGATAAACGTATTCAGAAAATATATACAGGTGAAGGAGAAACTGACCAGGTGCAAGGCACCAAAAATTTTGCTGCAACCGCTTCCGCCGAACAGTTATTACCTGCATTGCTGGAGGTAGTAAATGAACTCAATATCAAATTTGGCAGTTGGCAGATACCCTGGGGAACCATCAACCGTTTTCAACGTGTTACGGATGAAATGCCCGATCAATACAACGATAATTTACCAAGCATTCCAATGGGATTTGCATCTGCCCTCTGGGGACAACTACCTTCCTACAACAGCAGGTATTTTGCGGGCAGTAAAAAGCGTTATGGCGTAAGCGGCAATAGCTTTATCTGTGCCGTAGAATTTGGTAAAACAGTAAAAGCAAAATCCCTACTCGCAGGTGGACAAAGCGGTGACCCTTCGTCAAAACATTTTAAAGACCAGGCTGAAATGTACACTCATGGACAGTTTAAAGATGTTTTGTTTTACCCGGAAGATATTAAAAAGCATTTCGAAAAAATATATCATCCCGGTGAATGAGTATGGCGGCAGTTTATTATAATTTACAGTTACAGTAAAGCCGCGTTTACACGGCATTGTTAGTAATCACATCTCTGTACCATAGCGCAGATGCTTTGGCTATACGGTTCATACTATCTTTTTCAACAGCATGAATTCCAAATTTTTTTGAATAGCCGCTGGCCCATTCAAAGTTATCCAGCAGCGACCAGATAAAATATCCTTTTACATTTACGCCCGCATCAATTGCTTCACCAATGGCGGTGATATACCCTTTAAAGAAGTCTATTCTGTCAACATCGTTTACTTGTCCGTCAATTAATTTATCATCAAATGCGCCGCCATTTTCCGTAATAAAAATGTTGGGATTGTCATATCGCTCTTCAATCCATTGCAATAATTTTTTACAACCCCAGGGCACAATCGCCCATTGCATAGCCGTTAGTTTCCAGGCTCCGTCAACACTCAGGTTTACGTCCTGGTCTTCTGAAAGTCCCCCGTTGCCGTATACACTTTCCAATTCTTTATTATTTGTTGCGTCGGATGCATACATAGTAGTATAGTGGTTCAATCCAAAAAAATCAGAAGAACCTTTGAGCAACATTTTTTGTTCTTGTGTAAACGTTGGTAAACGATTGCCCAATCGCTCTTTCATCACTGCAGGATAGTCTCCTTTATACACCGGATCGGCAAACCATGCTAAGAAAAACTCCAGTGCTCTTTGTGCAGCCTCCTTATCTGCAACACTATCCGTTAACGGTTCCCGCCAGTCGCAATTATTTGTAATGCCGATAAAACCTTTTTGCTGTTTTTGAAATTTGGTCCTGTATACATTCACTGCCTGCGCATGTGCCAGTAATAAATTATGTGCCGCCAAATAAGGCAGGTCGTTCGATTTTTTACCCGGCGCAAATACCCCATGCCCATATCCTAAAATAGCAACCACCCATGCTTCGTTGATGGTAATCCAGTTTTTTACCCGGTTGCCAAAATGCGTAAAACACACTTCTGCATATTCCGCAAAAACAGTTGCTATTTCATTGCCCAGCCATCCATCTATTTCAAACTCTAATGCAGCAGGTAAATCCCAATGATACAATGTTACCCATGGTTCAATACCTGCAGCCAGTAATTCATCAATCAGTTTGTTATAAAAATTAATCCCTTGCACATTTACAACACCACGGCCAGCAGGAAGTATGCGTGCCCAGGCAATGGAAAACCGGTAAGCTTTTAAACCCATGGTTTTCATCAGCGCAACATCTGCGGATATACGATGATAATGGTCGCAGGCGATTTCTCCTGTATCTCCACTTTGCACTTTACCGGGAATTAAACAAAAAACATCCCAGATCGATGGTCCTTTTCCATCCTGATTCCAGGCCCCTTCTACCTGATAAGCGGAGGTAGCGCTACCCCAGATAAAGTTTGCCGGAAATTGCTGTGTCATGTTGCTATATTTTTAATTTTTTAAAAAACCGGTTTTTTAAAACCAGTAAACAAATCGCCAGGTTATAGCAATTATATTTTTTATCTACACAGCTGCTTTATTAGCAGCTAAAATAATTTTACTAAATATTTTTTTAATTTACAGAAGCTTTATATTTAAAAAACGCATTTGCATTATTTTGAATACTGATACTTTTTTAGTTTTTGTTGAGCACATTTAAACACAAGTTGTCTAAAATATTGTTAATTGAAAAATAATGTTTTACTTAATACATTCATATTAAACCGTCCGCAACGGTAACATTTTTAAGCGATGTCTAAAACAAAATAATGTATATTCTTTCAACGATTGACCTGCTGATTATTCTTGCCTATTTTGCCTTGATGATATTTCTTGGTTTTTACATGAAAAACCGGTCAAAGAAAAGTAAAGATGCCTACCTGATGGCCGGCAAATCTTTACCCTGGTATGCTTTGGGCTTAAGCGATGCCAGTGATATGTTCGATATCAGCGGCACGATGCTGCTGGTTAGCATGGCATTTTTATACGGCTTTAAAAGTGTATGGATTCCCTGGATGTGGCCCATCTTTAACCAGATTTTTTTAATGGTTTTTTTAAGCCGCTGGTTGCGCCGAAGCAATGCCACCACCGGTGCTGAATGGCTGAAAACCCGCTTTGGGCTTACGGATCGGGGTGTTGGGGAAAGCCATAAAGTAGTGGTGGCCTTTGCGCTTATTTTATGCATCGGTTATATGGCTTATGCCTTTGTAGGCGTAGGTGAATTTTTACAAATATTTATTCCTTACGAGCGCATCAAAAATATTTTTCCATTTCTCAGTCACGGTGAAACAGCTTTTGCGACTGGCAATGATCAATACCGGTTGGCGTTGGAAATCTCCAAACATAGTACCGCACAATTTTATGGCGTAACTATCTGTTTGGTTGCAATGATCTATAGCATTCTTGGTGGCATGCATGGTATTGTACTGGCGGATGTGATCAAATATATGATCATGATTATTTGCTCCCTGTTTGTAGGTACCATTGCCATGCGGCATTTAAGTGCCACCGGAGTAAATGTGTTAGACAGGGTTCCAAAAAGCTGGGACTCCCCGTTTTTTGGGATGAACCTTGGCCTGGACTGGACCAATAAATTAACCGATGCAAAAATTAAATTAGAAAAAGATGGCTACCAGTTATTTTCTGCCATTATGGGGATGATGTTGTTTAGCGGCATAATGAAAAGCCTGGCGGGCCCTGCACCTAACTACGATTGTCAAAAAATATTGAGTACAAAAAATCCCGAAGAAGCCAGTAAAATGAGCGGTTTTATTTCGGTGATATTGATGCCGGTAAGATATTTTATGACGATGGGGCTTTGTGTATTGGGTATTTTATATTTTAAGGATCTTGACTTGCACAATGGCAGCGATGGGTTATTAAATTTTGAAAATATCATGCCTGCTGTAATCAGTAAATTTTTACCCGTGGGATTGATCGGATTAGTACTGGCCGGATTTCTAGGCGCCTTTATGAGCAATTTTAGCGGAACCTTAAATGCAGGGCAGGCCTATATTGTAAACGATATTTACCTTAAGTATTTTAACCCCGCAGCTACCCGTAAAAAAGTAATTGCTATGAGTTATCTGAGTGGTATTGTGATGGTAATTTTTGGTATCGGACTGGGCCTGCTCATTAAAGATGTAAACATGATTTTTAACATCATTACCGCGGGTTTATATGGTGGTTTTGTTAGCGCCAATGTATTAAAATGGTACTGGTGGCGCTTTAATGCCAACGGCTTTTTTTATGGTATGCTGGCTGGTATTATTGTAAGTGCTATCCCGCCGCTGCTTAGCGTAACCGGCATCACCACCTACTTTGATGGTACCAGGATGTTGTATTTTTTTCCGCTGTTTATTATAATCCAATTCATCGCCTGCATCATTGGCACTTATAGCGCTCCTGCTACTGATACGCTCACTTTGCTTACCTTTTATAAAAATGTAAGGCCCTGGGGTTTTTGGAAACCAATACACGAAATGGCGGTTGCCGAAGACCCTGATTTTAAAGCTAATAAAAATCTTCCCATCAATATACTCAATATAGGTCTGGGTATGGCAGGACAAATTTTATTAATGCTGGTACCCATGTACCTCATCTTAAACCAATGGACAGGATTGGGTATTGTGCTGGCTTTAACTGCCATAATATTTTTGGTAATGAAACGTACGTGGTGGAACCGTTTAAAAGATTTTTAATGACCCTTATTAACAGCCCCGACACCCAGACAGCAATTATTTCGCTGTCTTTTTTTATGAGTAGATATAAATTTATACTATCCATAAAAAATGCAGCCCGAAAACCGGACTGCATCACCATTTAATCTATCATTGAAAAGTACTTCTATTATGGAAGCAATACATGGTCTATTACATGTATAACGCCATTGCTTTGATTTACATCTGCAATAGTTACATAAGCAACACCGCCTTTTTCATCTTTTATTGCTATCTTTTTACCTGCCATCATTGCGGTTAATTTACCACCGGCAACTGTTAAAAGTGTTGCCATGCCATTACCTTCTTTAATCATTTTTACCAGATCAGCTGCACTAACTTTTCCTGCTACAACATGATAAGTTAATATGCCTGCCAGCATTTCTTTATTTTTTGGTTCTAATAAAGTAGTCACAGTACCTGCGGGCAATAAATCAAATGCCTCATTGGTTGGTGCAAAAACCGTGAAGGGTCCTGCACTTTGCAAGGTTTCAACAAGACCGGCAGCTTTTACAGCCGCTACCAATGTGGTATGATCTTTACTATTTACCGCATTGGTAACAATGTCTTTAGATGGATACATGGCAGCGCCGCCAACCATTACAGTTTTTTCTTTGGACATACTCTTTGTTTGTGCAAACGAAATCTGCGTTAATAAAGCTGCTGTTGCTACAACCAATAATGTTTTAATCTTTTTCATTTTTAAATTTTGTGTTAGATTTTTTAATTTATTTGAGTGATGTACGGGGCGTGAAGAAAGGCGGATTTATAATTTACAAAAAAATATTTCTGTTCACTAAAAAATTAACGGATGTTAAGGTATTAGTTGATTAAATGCTACATTGATGAAACAGTAATAACAAATGGAGGTTGTAAAAAAAGTTTTTTACAGAAAATATTGGGAATAAGGATATGGCTTTTTCTATCGATGGAAATAAAAATCCGGGAAAAAATAATCAAAAAATAGTGCCAGATTATTAAGTGATAAAGTTGCAAAAGTTTTACCTTTCTTGTTAAAGAGTCGATTTAAATATAATAATAATTTCATTGCAGTTGCCACCTCGGTCAATTGCTCAGGTGCCTGCTGTAGCGGTTTTTGCTATTATCTTATTGATGGCTTCCATTATTTTTTGGGTGCTACTGATATAGCCTTCTTTCTTTGTCTGAAAATGTTTCACAATATAAGTGATGCTACTTTATCCTATTTTAAATTGGTTGCTGTTACCTGGCACAAATGGTAACATGTTACACCTTTACCGGAGCTTCCATTGCAAATACCGCAAAGCTTTTCCATAGCCTTGGCGTATGGATTCATTATATCACCTGGGTCAGTGGCTATCACCATTTTATCGGTGATTTTATCATCACCAAGGCGAATAATCCGGGTGTTGATATGATCGCTAAAATCTTCGTCAGATAAATTACGGCAGAGGCGTTTCGCTGTTTTTATCATAGGCTGTTTCCAGGCTTATACCAATAAAGAAAAAGATATTTTCTTTAAAATAAATTATGGCAGAAAAAAGAAGAATAAGACAGAGAATCTATAGTTTACGGCACCAATATGAAGGAATGCACATCTACCACCCATAAAACCAAAATCTATTGACTATAAGGATTCTCGTCGTTTTAAAAGCATATTTTAATACATTGACAGAAATTGGTTTCTCCATCTTAAAACCTAAAAGTTGTTAGTGAATAAACCTTCCATTTATTCTGTAACGGCAAAAAGCTCAATAGCTACAGTTTTCATGCTGAATTGCTTTCACATGTTCACGCCAGATCAACCATCACCAGCTTGTACAAAAACGGATGAAATTACCGGGACAAAAATAAACAGTTGAAAGAGCTCAAAATTTGCTGAGTATTGGGCGAATAAAAAAATGAACAATGAAGTAAAATAATTGAGCTAACCAAAACGTATTTCAGAACCGCAGCTAAAGGTGCGACATTTGGAAATACCCTCACACAAACAAAAAGTGTCAGCTGTTTGTCGTAATTTCCAATTTCAACAAAATCATTTCTTCTATGAAACTACTGCTTTCGGCCACAGCAATACTGGCTGTATTTTTTGCATCAGCACAAAAAGAAAAAATATCGTTTGCGGCTACAGATTCTATTTTATTTGGCAAGGTAAAATACAGGCAAATAGGGCCTTTCCGCGGAGGTAGAAGCGGTACCGTAGCAGGAAGTTATAAAAATAAAAATACCTTTTTCTTTGGCTCAGCGGGGGGAGGCGTGTGGAAAACCACTGATGGTGGCAGCAATTGGAAAAATATAAGCGATAAAACATTTGGTGGCAGCATTGGAGCTGTAGCAGTAGCACCCAGTGACGAAAGTATATTGTATGCCGGCCAAGGAGAAAACACGTTGCGGGGCAATGTGAGTGAAGGTATCAATGGCATGTGGAAGAGTGAAGATGGCGGCCGCAGCTGGAAAAATATTGGTCTTAAAAACGCAAGGCATTTCGGCCGCATCATTGTTCATCCAAAAAATCCGGATATTGTCTGGGCATCCGTAATTGGCCATTTGTTTGGCCCAAGTCAGGATCGTGGAGTATATAAAACGATGGATGGAGGAAAAACCTGGCGCAAGGTTTTATTTGCCAATGCCAACGCAGGTGCAGCAGAATTGGTGATGGAACCTGGTAATCCAAACGTACTGTATGCCAGTACCTGGAACATTGGCCGTACCGCTTACAGCCTGGAAAGTGGTGGCCCTGGAAGTGCATTGTGGAAGAGTACAGATGGTGGTGAAACCTGGGCAAGTCTGATGGATAAAAAAGGCATGCCTAAAAAAGAAATCATTGGTAATATTGGCTTTACAGTGAGTGCGGTAAATCCTGATAGAGTGTATGCCCTCATTGAATGCAAGAGCCGTGGTTTGTACCGCAGTGATGATGGTGGCAATACCTGGGAAAAACAAACAGACGATGCCAATATCTGCCAGCGTGCATGGTACTTTAGTAAAATATTTGCCGATACAAAAAATGAAAATATCATTTATGCATTGAACGTAGGTATGTATCGTAGTATTGATGGAGGCAAAACATTTAAACAAACCATCAGCACACCGCATAGCGATCACCACGATCTTTGGATTGACCCCGAAGATGCCCGCAGGATGATTGTGGCAGATGACGGCGGAGCGCAAGTTAGTTTTGACGCCGGCGCAAACTGGAGTACGTACGAAAACCAGCCGACGGCTCAGATATACCGGGTTTCAACAGACAATCATTTTCCTTACCGGATTTTAGGAGCACAGCAAGACAACAGTACAGTAAGAATATTAAGTGCAAGCGACGGAGATCAAATAACTACCGCTGACTGGAGCCCGACAGCAGGTGCAGAAAGTGGATACGTGGTCGCTGATCCGCTTAATCCTGACGTGGTGTATGGTGGAAATTATGATGGCTACCTGAGTCGCTATGATCATAAAACCGGTGAAAACCGGGCCATCAGTGTGTACCCGGATAACCCAATGGGTGCAGGTGTAATCTCCATGAAATACCGCTTTCAATGGAACTTCCCCATCTTCTTTTCACCGCACAATCCTAAGCGGCTGTATGTGTGTGCACAAAATTTATTTGTAACAGAAAATGAAGGACAAACCTGGGAAATGATCAGCCCTGACCTTACCACCAATGATACAACCAAACAACGCAGCAGTGGTGGCCCTATTACGCAGGACAATACCTCTGTTGAATATTACTGCACCATTTTTACAGCATTGGAAAGCCCGTATGAAAAAGATTTATTGTGGACTGGCAGTGATGACGGCCGCGTTAATGTGAGTAAGGATGGCGGTAAAAACTGGAGCGAAGTAACGCCACCGGCAGCAGGCAAGTGGATGATGTGGAACTGTATAGACGCTGATCCTTTTAAAAAAGGTGCTGCTTATATTGTGGGCACTAAATACAAGCTGGATGATTTTAAACCTTATATTTTTAAAACGGAAGATTATGGTAAAACCTGGAAAGAAATTACCAATGGCATTCCTGCTATGCATTTTGCAAGAACACTTCGTGCAGATAAAAAGCGGGCAGGATTATTATATGCAGGTACTGAATACGGAATGTACATCAGTTACAATGATGGTGCTAACTGGCGCCCGTTTCAGTTAAATTTACCCATTGTTCCCATTACAGATCTTACCATTAAAAACAATGATTTAATCGTTGCTACCCAGGGGCGTGCTTTCTGGGCCATTGATGATCTTACACCCATACAGCAATTTGATCCCGCAACGCTCAACAAAAATTTTTATGTATTGCCCGTAAATGATGCTTACCGCAGAGATGGCTCAGTTAATATCAATGCAAAAAATGCAGGTACCAATCCTCCCAATGGCTCGGTAATCAATTATTTTGTTAAAGATTTTATTGATAGCATTAAAGGTAGTATCACCATCCTGGATAAAAATAAAAAAGAAATAAAAACATTCGCAACCGATGCCAAGGAGAAAAAAGACCAGATAGAAATCATTAAAGGCATGAACCAGTTTATATGGAACATGCATTATGCTGAAGCAGAAAAAATAGATGGAATGATTTTATGGAACGGATCTGCAGGTGGCCCAAAAGCTGCACCAGGCCAGTATTTTGTAAAGGTAAAAGCAGGGAATGATTCCACCATACAACCGTTTACGATCCTGGCAAACCCAACTTATAAAGTAACGCAACAGGAATATGAAGACCAGTTTACTACACTGATCACCATCCGGGATAAATTTAGTGAAATACAAAAAGCCATTAAAAATATCCGTGATATGCGTACACAAATAAATGGTTTTTCGGAACGCCAGGGAAAAGATTTACCGAAAGAAATAAAAGAAAAAGGCGATACCATTAATAAGCAGTTAACGGTAATTGAAGAGGCGTTGTATCAAACAAAATCAAAGAGCGGGCAGGATGTGTTGAATTATCCCATTCGTTTAAACGACAAAATAGGCGGTTTGTTCAATTACGCAAACAGTGGCTACAACGCCCCCACTGCGCAGCTAAAGCAAGCCTATAATGACCTGAGTGCAATGGCTGATATTCAACTAAAAAAATTGAAGCAATTGATGGATATTGACGTGGTTGAATTAAACAAATTGATCAGGGATAAAGCAGTACCGGTGATTGCACCCAGGAAAGAGCAGGAATAAAATGAACCAAAAATAAAAGGGCCGGTATTTTAGTATAAGCCCTTTTATTTTATTGATTTATCAAAAACGGTTAAGTCTAAATGCACTCACATCAATATCACTCGTTTTGTGTTGAATGATGTCAGTAACCAGTCTGCCCGTTCCGGTTGCTTCGGATATACCCAGCATTGCATGGCCACCCGCAATAAGTACATTATTATATTTTTCGGCCCGGTCAATGTATGGCAAGCCGTCTGGTGTTACTGGTCTTAGTCCACTCCATATTTTATCTGCAGGTGGAAATTCTATTTTTAATCCGGGATAAAATCTTTTTGCAGAATCATACACACCCTGCATCCTTTTCACTAATATTTTATTGTTGATCCCGCTTATTTCCATTGTACCACCAATTCTTAACTGTTGTCCCCAGGGCGTAATGGCACATCTTCCATCTACCAGTATGGCCGGATATTTTACATTATTTTCTACATGTTTGTAAGTGTAGCTATAGCCTTTACCAGGTTGTAATAATAACCGGATATCCATCATTTTCGCTACTATTGGCAGCCAGCTTCCGGCTGCCAATATAAGTTCACTACAGTGAAAAGTGCCTTTATCTGTAATTACTGAGGTAATTGAATTATTTATTTTTTCAAATCCGGTAACGGTTGTATTCAATTGAAATTGCACGCCGGATTTTTCAAGATAAGTTTTTAGAGCGCTCATTAACTTACCTGGGTTCAAATGGGCATCCTCTTTAAAAAGCACTGCCCCCGCCACATCCAGTTCAATATCTGGCTCCAATTTTTGCACTGCATCCCTTGTTAAACGTTCTACATTTAATCCAAATTTTTCTGCTTCATCCGCTAAATGAAATTCATGGTCGAGTGTTTTTTGTTGCTTGCACATCATCAGGCAACCTTTTCCTTCCATTTCAAAAGTATTCCCGAGGTCGGCCGTTAAATCATTCATTAAACCACGGCTCATTTGCAAAATATCATTTAAATGCGGGCTGTTTTTTTGAACCATTGCTGTAGTGCTGCTTTTCCAAAAATGATAGCCCCATTGCATTAAATCAAGGTTCAGCCTGGGTTTGATGTAAAAGGGAGATGTGGGACTTAACATCCATTTTAATCCCTGCGAAATAATACCTGGGCTGGCCAATGGTACAAAATGACTGGGTGAAATATAGCCCATGTTACCAAATGAACAGCCGTTAGACAGATCGCCGCGTTCTATAATATTTATCTTGTACCCTTCCCTGTTTAAATAATAAGCGCTGCACAAACCGATGATACCGCCGCCAACGATGGTAATGTCTTTCATAAAGTAATTAATTATTAATCAAAATAAATTTTTAATCTTTCAATATCCGGACTCCGAAAATTCGTCCGGCCGTTTTTTCGTAATTGGCAGCAATCTTTATTTTAACCAATGTTTTATCTTTTATTAAATCAGCAGGTATTGGATAAAGTTTATCATAAAATTTAGACGTAACTCCTCCGTTCCAATCCTGTGTCGCCAATAAAATTCCATCCATAAAAATATCGAATTTTCTATCTTTGTCGTCTCCTATTAAAGTTAGCAACAAATTATTGGCAATACCCGGAATCACTTTCATATCAAACGAAAAATAATTTTGGCTTCTTGCTTCCCGGCCCATCCTGCCAATGGCTTCATCTGTATAGCTTCTTTCTGTAGCAAATAAATGATGATCTCTTTCAGGCTGCATTTCACCAATGCGAAAAACGTCAATTGTTTTTTTCTCCATTTGCTGTTGCGCTTCCTTCTCTGCTTCATAAGTTGTTTGCCTTTCTGCAAATGCAGCATTGGTAAAGTAATCAAAGTACACACTGTAATACTGATTGTACATTTTATAAAAAGGAATCAGCTGCACATCGTTGGGTTTACCAATATTTTTTGTTTCAAACACGAGCGGTTTATTGGCAACACGCCGCACCCAATTTACCGGATTTTTATTATCTGTCAGCAATACAGGAGTACCGTACACTGGGTCTGGCATGGAAGTTCCGAGCGCCGCTGCCAATACTACGGGGCCATATAATATAGCTATCCTGTCTTTATTATCTGGCATCGATTCGGTATAAATATCCATTGCCAAATCAACCGTTACCACATCATTGTTTGCCCAGTGCCTTCTGCTCGTTAAGTAACCATTGGCATCTGTTTCTGTTTTAATTGGCTTGTCATTTACTACAATTACTGCATTGGTTTTGCACCAGGCCGGTTTACGGATTTTTAATGTAAATAAAGAAGGTACTTTAGAAATAATTTTTAGTTTAACCTGGTTCGTTTCAGGAATAAAATTTTGTTGTTGAATCGCCACCTTTTTTTCTTTCCAGTTTAATTGAGAAGGAATAAAAAGGTTTACAAACAAACTTCCATCTTTTCCTTCTGCATAAATACTCTCTGCATACTTGGAATGATTTTCCATTCCACTGCCCACACAACAGGTAAAAGTGTTGAAAGAATCGCTGAATATTTTATGTGTGCCCTGCCTAAGCGGAACAAAATAACACATCATGCCATCCTCCGGATTCTGCGATGCTAAAATGTGATTGTACAAGGCCCGTTCGTAATAATCCATGTATGTGGATGAAGGTTGCCAGGCGAATAAATGCCTTGTTAACTTCAGCATATTATACGTGTTGCAGGTTTCGCAGGTGTTGTCGCTTAAGCGGTCATTCAGTTGATCGGCCTGTCCACAATATTCGTAATTACTATTGCCGCCGATTACATAACTGTGGTGATGCACGATGGTATTCCAGAAAAATGTTGCAATTGTTTTTTCGCTTTGGCTGTTGGTTAATTCATATTGATTGGCAGCACCAATTGCTTTCGGAACATTGGTATTGCTGTGTTTGCCTGCCATGGGATCGATTTGCTTTGCAAGATTGCCCATGATAAATTCATCTTTAAATTTATAAGAAAGGTCTAGATATTTTTTATTTCCGGTGAAGGCGTATAGATTAGCCAGTACATCATTCATGCCCCCATACTCGCAGTTGAGCATTTTTAACCGCAACGAATCCGGCAAAGGATTAACTATATTAAAGGTCCAGTCTGCCATTCCGGTAACAACTTTCAGTGCTTCCTTATTATCGCAATACAAATACGCATCACACAAACCAGCCATTACTTTATGTACAGTATACCAGGGGCTCCATCCACCGTTCATATCAAAGCCACTGGTTTTTATCTGGCCTTTTTCCACATTACCAAAGATAGAATCTTCATTGGGTATAGCACCTACATAGCCCGTCTTTCTTGCCTGTTGGCAACGTGCCAGTTCATGTACGATATAATCGATCCTTTTTTTAAATTCATTGTTACCGGTTGAAATAAACATCATCGAAGCAGCGGAAAGATAATGCCCAAGCGTATGTCCTGACAAGCCCTGGTTTTCCCATCCTCCATAGATAGAATCTTTGATTGGCAAGCCAGCATTTTGGTAAAATCTGTATAATAACCTGTCTGGCTTTAATACCAGTAAATACGCCGCGTCTTTGTCCATGGCATTTTTAAAAGGGCTTCCATCCAATAACTTCACATCTCGCAAATCAAAGGCATACGCCTGCAAATCCACCACAGGCTTTACTTTTAGGTGACTGTTATTTTTTTGAGGAACATAAGACTGGGCAAAAGATGTAAACGTCCACAACAAAAGCGGGATCAATAAATATTTTTTCATATCTTTTTTTTAAATGATCACCAGAGGATAAAAATGAAGCTTACTAGTTATTAATTTTCACATCTTTCATTTTAGTTGGCAGCCAAACCTGCATTTGGTTGCTGCCACGGTTGCACCAGGTATAATAAGGGATGGCTGTAACTTTTTGTTCTACGGTATTTAAAGCTGTTCCATCTGCATTAATGCTAAGTACCGGAAGCATCGCATTCAGCGCTATTACTTTTTCGCTTTTTACATTGTAGGGTTCTGTTGCGAATGAAGCACTGTTTGGTAAAATAATATTCCATGCTTTGCCATTGTTATCGGCTCCTTCAAAGCAATACACCAAGGGCCCACGTTGTAAAGCAACCCGGTCGTTGTTTTGCTTCAGTTCATCCCTTGATATAATTTTTTTAATCTCCATCGGAATTTTCACTTCTACTAAATCATTCTTTTTCCATTCCCTGTCAATGATTGCATAGCCTTTTTCTTCTGTATATACAACAGGAAGTCCATTTACTTTAATGGTCGTTTTGGAAGAAGAACTGTCTGCAAAATGATACAAACCGCCTGGTGCCGGAATATCTTTAGCCCAACCTGGAATACGAATATGCATTGCAAATTTTATTTTTTTGGCCGCACTTACCTGTAGCTTTACATTGCCGTTCCATGGATAATCTGTCTCCATTTTTATATCCACATTTCCTTTGGGCAAAGCAATAGATGTATTGCTGCCTACAAATAAGTTGATCCAGATATTGCTATTGTTGCTGGCATAAATATAATTACCCAGAGATGCCACCAGCCTTGCAATATTGGCCGGGCAACAGGCGGTACCAAACCATTCCCTTCGGCTATTTTTTCCTAACGAAGCCAAAGGATTACCATAAAAAAAATGATCGCCTTCCAGTGATAATCCATCCAATGCTCCGTTATATAAACTCTTTTCCAGTACGTCCATGTACATGCTCTCGCCGGTTAAGGCATTCATACGTTGGTTCCAAAAAACCATTCCTACGCTGGCACAGGTTTCACAATACGCATTTTCATTGGGCAAATCATAATCATTGCTAAAGCCTTCGTTACCGCCGCTGCTACCAATACCACCGGTGATGTACATATTTCTAAACACCACATCTTCCCACACATTTTTCATGGCCTTCAGATAATCACTGTTGCCGGTAAGTGCTGCCACATCTGCCGCACCAGAATATAAATACATGGCTCTTACTGCATGGCCGGTAATCTCTGTCTGGTCTTTTATTGGTTTTAAATCCTGCGCATAACCGGTGTCTTTCCAGTCTGTCCAGGTATAGCCTTTTGCATAGCCATGGCCTCTTTCTTCCAGCAACCAATTCGATAATTTAAGATACTTTTCGTCGTTGGTTGTTTTATATAATTTCACCAACGCAAGTTCAAGTTCTTCATGGCCGGTAACCCAGTGCTTTTTTGCGGGTCCAAATAAAGAGTCAAAATGATTGGCCCATTTGATGGCCACGTCTAATAATTTTTGTTTACCGGTAACATTGTAATATGCCACTGCGGCTTCAATCATGTGTCCCGCATTGTAGTCCTCATGCATACTCATGTCGGTGTAGCGGTTTTGAGGTTCGTTCAATGTATAAAAAGTATTGAGATAACCATCAGGTTGCTGAGCTGCAGCAATCTTATTAATCCATTCATCTGCTTTGGCTTCCAGCGCCGGGTTTGGATGTGTTTTTAACGAATATGCCATTGCTTCCAACGCTTTATATACGTCGCTGTCATCATAAAAAATACCTTCATGCTTCTCTCCTTTTTTACGGGCTACTTTTTCAAAATTCCGGATGCGGGGTGTTTTAAATTCTGTCTGATCAATGCATACTGGTATAGTTACCGTTGCCACTTTATCAATCTTTGGTTTCCAGAAATCATCGGTAATATTTACTTTGGAAAAATTAATAAATTCAATCTTATCTAACCCCGTTTGCGCAAGTACAGCTAACGATTGAAAAAGAATTACTATTAGCAAAAGATGTGTTTTCATACCCTGAATTTTATTTTTTGATTAACATTTATTTTAAAAAATCAATTCTGTGCAGCAGCTTATAAAACCTGGAAACCAAAAGCATAAGGGTCATCCGCATCGTCTATCGTAATGGCATTTTGTCCGTAAATCCTGGCCCATCCTTCAATACCGGGACGAATGGCTGGGTTACCGGCAACCAATAATTCTTCTTCAATGGTGCCAATAAATTTACTGCCAATGATACTTTCATGTATAAACAAATCGCCTTTTCTTAATTTTCCTTTAGCATACCATTGCGCCATACGGGCGGAAGTACCAGTGCCGCAAGGGCTTCGGTCGATTGCTTTGTCGCCATAAAAAACAGCATTTCTCGCAGTGGATGATTGATCCAAAACCGCACCTGTCCAAAGAATATGGCTACAGCCGTTAATGGTATCATTCTCCGGATGCACAAAAGAATATTTTTGATTGATGCGTTTTCTTAATTCCCTCGACCAGCTTATTAATTTATCAGCCGTATAATTTTCAAGACCCTTAAAATTTTTCTGTACATCAACGATGGCATAAAAATTTCCGCCATAGGATACGTCTATCACCAACTCTCCCAAATCAGGGCACTCCACCGTTACCTCTGTTGCTGCCAGGTAAGAAGGAACATTGATCAGCTTCACAGATTTCACTTTTCCATTTTCTTCTTTATATGAAATTTCTACCAGACCGGCAGGTGCTTCCATTTTTACAATACCCGGTATTTTTGGTTTGATTAATCCTTCTTCAATAGCGATCGTGATGGTGCCAATGGTACCATGGCCGCACATGGGCAGACAGCCACTGGTTTCTATAAACAACACGGCCACATCATTCTGAACATCGTGTGGTGGGTATAAAATGCTTCCACTCATCATGTCATGACCGCGGGGTTCAAACATCAGACCTTTCCTTATCCAGTCGTATTCTTTTAGAAAATGTTGCCGCTTTTCACTCATTGTATTACCAATTAATTCCGGGCCACCTTCTTTTACAAGGCGAACGGGATTGCCGCAAGTGTGGGCATCTATACAAATAAATGTTTGTTTCATACTAATGTAAATTCGTAAAAGCATGCTTTAAAAGGTGCAACTTTTAAACTTTGCCTTAGTTATAAACTTTGGCAAAGTTGATTTCAAATAACCTTCAAAAATTTTGAAGCTTTGCCAAAGTTGCGAAGTTTTAAACTTTGACAAAGTTGATTTCAAATAACCTTCAAAAATTTTGAAGCTTTGCCAAAGTTGCGAAGTTTTAAACTTTGACAAAGTTGATTTCAAATAACCTTCAAAAATTTTGAAGGTTTGCCAAAGTTGCGAAGTTTTAAACTTTGGCAAAGTTGATTTTAAACAACCGCCAAAAATTTTGAAGCTTTGCCAAAGTTCCCTTTTGCTATTCCAAAAATATAAATTTTAAATCAATGGTTTGCTGATGATATTTAATAAATGCATCCAGTCCACCGAACGCTTCCAAGACATATTCTTTTTCCAATTTTGTAGGGCTTTTACTAAAAAATCTTTTATAAGAACTATGCGGCCAATCTTCCATTTTTTTGGTAAACCCATGATGTACCGGATTGGTATGGGTATAATGAACCTGTTTGCAAAAGGTGATATTGTCTTCGATGAGTTGCGTTTTCATACTGGGTATAAACATACTTCCCATGCGGTTGTATACCTTGTTAAAAGATTGGGTATAGCTACTGAAAAAGTTTGAAAATGTTTTGCTGATTTTAAGCTCCAGTTGTTTTGGTGATAATACAGGGGAATATTCTTGCTTTTGCCAAAGTTTTTGAAGCTCTTCATTAAAGCGTACCTGCAAAACGAGGTGAAAATGATTTGGCATCAAACAATAGCTATATAATTTGCAAACAGGTAAAATATGTTGCGCCAATCGCTGTAGAAAAAAAGTATAATTTTTTTGTTCAGCAAAAAGATTTTCTTTCCCGTTGGCATGGTTGAATAAATGATATTTTTCTCCGGGAATCATAGTTCAATTTAATTAAAGTTTTTAAACTTTGAACATATAAACTTTGGCAAAGTTGATTTCAATTAATCTACCAAGCTTTTGAAACTTTGCCAAAGTTGGTCGATTGCCAAAATGATTTAAACTTTGGCAAAGCTGATTTCAATTAATCTACCAAGCTTTTGCCACTTTGCCAAAGTTGGTCGATTGCCAAAATAATTTAAACTTTGGCAAAGCTGATTTCAATTAATCTACCAAGCTTTTGCCACTTTGCCAAAGTTGGTCGATTGCCAAAGTAATTTAAACTTTGGCAAAGTTGATTTCAATTAATCTACCAAGCTTTTGAAACTTTGCCAAAGTTGGTCGATTTCCAAAGTAATTTAAACTTTGGCAAAGCTGATTTAAATTAATCTACCAAGCTTTTGCCACTTTGCCAAAGTTGTTTGACTGCCAAAATAATTTAAACTTTGCCAAAGTTGTTTGATTGCCAAAATAATTTAAACTTTAGCAAAGTTCTTACAGAACGTTTTGTAAATTTATGCTATGGAACAGTACGGAAAGATTTTGCTTTTTGCCATGCCTGCTTTTTTAATATTGGTGCTATTTGAAAAATGGT
>NZ_JACMOO010000004.1 GCF_014377975.1 Ferruginibacter sp. | reverse complement strand
TAATCTTTTTTATGTGACCTATTTTACTGAATGATCGTAAAGAGGTATGTTGAAGTTAGAGGCATAAACGAATCAGAAAAGACCTTTCATAAAAATCAGTCAATGCCTGGTGAAGGCAGGATTTTATTCAACAGTTATTCCCTGATTTTTACCCAATGTTAATTCTTTAGCAGGTGTTGATATCAGCCTGACATTTTTTCCCAGCACATCGCCTTGTAGTTTATTTTGTTTTATTTCAACTGCTTTGCAGGCTTCTATGGTGATCATATATTTTCGTGCATGAAATGCCTTAAACCGGTTAGACCTTATGATGGTATTATTATTGAAACGCAGTCCTGCTGTTGATTTGGCGTACAATACCGGATAGTCAAACGGATGAAAGGTATTGTTTTCAATATTGATGTTGCGGTGAAATGGTTTGTTATTATCGGGCATAGGTATTATCGGGTCGATGCTGATAATGCCTTCACAAAACTGGTACATGGAGGTTAAACACGGATCGTTAAAAGTATTATTGCGAATGGTAACATCTTTTACTGCACCTGATTCAAACCAGTCATTGGCATCACCTGAAATCAAAATCGCCGAGCCACTGGATTCAAAAATATTGTTTTCAATGATCACTTTTCCCGGTGTGGTAACCAGAATGCCACGGGCACGGTTGCTTCCAAAAAAACTATTTTTAATCAATACGTCCGGCACCCAGTCAAGATTTTCCAACGCATCGCCCACAATGGTTGCCGCAGGAATGTCATCTTTGAAAACAAGCTCAAAAATTTCGGGATCTCTTGCAACAAACGATTGTACTACGGCTACTCCAAAACTATTCATGGCTTTGTTTTCTATAAAGCTCACTTGCTCTCCCTTTCTTGCCCATGTAAAACCAATACTTTGCTCATGCATAAACTTGCATAGTAGTTTTTTACTACTTATTTTTTTAATGATCTGTACACTGGTACCATGCACATTAATGGGGTCATCCATTAATGCTGCAAACCGGCAACTGTCTGCAGTAATTTGTCCTTTGCAGTTGGAATAATGAAATCCGTCATCATGTCCGCTTAAGATGCGGTTCTTAGCCGGGTTGGGAATGCAGTTTACTTTTTTGAAGGTAAGATTTTCTGAGTATTGGCTTAAAATACCCAGGCCGGCATTTTGAAACATGTTTATATTTTCGAAGGTAACGTTTCGGCTTGTTGTAATAAATACTCCTGCATGATCTCTGGCGCTATGCCGCAGTACAAGATAATTGCCTAATGCCGGTAAGCGTTTAAAACGATGGCTCATCCGTACAAGACCCTTACTTATTTCGTTTGCAATGTATTCGCCGTAACCCCTGCCCAAACAAGATTCATCACCGGTTTGCGGCGCTATCAGTTTGGTATCTTTATCAAACTCCATTACACCCCATCGCGACAGTTCACTTTTCCATCCTTCTCCCGTAAAAAAAATTTTTCCCTGTTCAATAACATAGGGAGATTCCGCATTGATGGCAACATCAATATATTCCGGCGTTACGGCCATTACCTGCCCTTGCGCCGTCAGGGGAATATCCCAATCGATATTGATATTTTTAATATAAATATTTTCACAATTATCAATGGTGATAGGTTGCATCCGGTCGTGAAAAATAAAATCCGATCCATTGCCATCCACCGTTATATTTTTAAGATGCTCCAGTAAAACCGGGCAACGGCGTAAGGGAATTACATCTGTGTTGGATTCGTAATACAATCTTTCTTCCACATATTGTGGCCAGAAATCGTAGCGGCCTTTTGAAAATACAAGCACCGCTTGCGCTTTGCCTTTACAGGCTTCCAATGCTTTTTTTACAGCCTGTACAGCATTGATACGGGAATTGGGTGCGCCTCCAAAATCAGTGATGCGGATTGTATCCTGCGCAGCAACAATAATGAAAGAAAAAAGGCAAAATAAAAATGCTACCGGCTTATTCATCTGGTTAAATTTAAAAGTTATTATCACCGTTAAAGAGAAAGTTTACGGTACGAATATACAGGATTGACACAAGGCTGACTTGTATAAAAATACGTGCAGCGGCCGGTACACAAACAGTTTACACAGAAACCCCTGTTTCGATTACAACCATCACCAATCAAAAACAGGATGCAGAAAGGTTCATTTAATTTCTGCCGGTAATTGAAGGGTATACAGTATTTAAAAAATGGGGATGGGAAACGTATATTTTATAAAATACCCTGTATGGCAGTTATAGTATTTAAATTAAATTGCAACACTAGCAGAACTATGTTATTTTTATATAATGCCACTTTATTTACATTCATTTCTTCATCTGCTTTTTATAGGTATCATTGCATTATTTCCTGTAGTTAACCCGGTTGGTTCAGCGTTTATTATTAATCCTTATTTTGTAAATTTAAGTAAAGTTGAAAAGAGAATGGCCGTTAAAAAAATCACTTTATATGCCTTTTTTATTTGCACCGTCTCATTATTTGCAGGGCGTTGGATACTGGGGTTATTTGGTCTTACTATTCCGGTTATTCAATTGGCCGGTGGCATTATGATATGTAAGATGGGATGGGAATTTCTATCTTCGGATAAGAAACCCGATGAACCTGATGCTTCAGGTGATGAGAATGATAAAACACTTAATTATGAACACATCCAGGATAAATTATTTTATCCTATTACTTTTCCTGTTACAACAGGGGCAGGCACTATCTCTGTGTTATTTACTTTAAGTGCACATAGCGCCACTACAAACACAACTACCTATTTCATTAATATTACGGCGATACTTCTTGCTATTATAATAATATGCATATTGATTTATATATTTTATCTCAATACAAAAAACATTATTAATTACCTGGGGTCTAATGGAGAGAAAATTGTTAACCGCATTACTGCTTTTCTTATATTTTGTGTCGGCTTGCAGATTGCCATATCAGGCATTACAACTTTGGTAAAAGGATAAAATATTACACTTAAATCTACATACTATGCAACAGTGTAATAAACTATAAGTAATAAACAGCGGTCAATTCAAATTGCCTTTTAATAACAAGCTTTATATTTTTGATAATTAATTTTAGCAAATGAAGCATACTGAAAATGTTGGAAACGTAAGCGACCACTTAGCAAATGAACGTACCTTTCTGGCGTGGATACGCACCAGTATAGGTATTATGGCATTTGGATTTGTAGTTGTAAAGTTCTCCTTGTTTGTAAAACAAATCTCGCTGTTACTGGGAAAAGACAATATCATACAAAGCAGGGGTTATTCTTCAATGTTTGGGATTATATTGGTAGCTGCAGGTGCTGTTACTTCGGTGTTGTCGTATGTTAGGTTTAAACAAACAGAAAGACAATTAAAGGAAGGAGCGTACCATCATTCATCCTTACTTATCACATTGCTTACTGCTTTTATTTTTTTTGCAAGTTTTTTTCTTATTGCTTACCTTATAAAAACTACCTGACAAGAAGTTTCTATTGGGTATTATAGCATATTTAAAATTAGTATTTGCATTACTTTATTCGCCCTTGTTGGCGTACTGCTTCTCAAACTAAATACAATATCGCATTCCCATAATCGCAAATGTGTTTAACGGCCACGGCAGGAGGGCTGACTGCTAAGCTATTTGTAGAACATACATTTTACAACATAGTTTTTTATCCTGGACAATTAAAGCAGAAGCCGGTAATGAAATTATGCTAAACATTCTTCTTGTATTTTTTATTGTAGCAGCAATTGCTGACTTATTTATTTGGGGAATGGCAATAGGGAGCGGTCATCATATTCCATCTGCCACGATCCGTGATTTTATCGTAACTTTTTTGGTGCTGGTAATATTAAGTTTCGGAATCTTTTTAGTTGAAAAAAGATTTATGAAAGAAAAAGAGTAGGATTGAAAAAACGCTTTAAACTACGGGATCAATCTGAAACGTAAATAAAAACTCATGCGGTCATCTGCATGAGTTTTTATGCTTAAACAACTTTATCTTTTTATTGTTTCTTCATTACCAACGCTGTTCTGTTTGTGAGGTAAATACTTACATTTTTATTTTCATCTGTTGGATAATTGATGGAGTCATCCACTCTTTCAAAGCCCCCGAATTTTTTTTTATCTGAGTTAAGTATGATTTTGTAAATGCCTTTTTCAGGTGTCCGGAATTGATATCCGAAAATAGAATTGCCGGGGCTGAAATTAAAAATAAAAATAAGGTTGCCCCGCTCAAAGACGATCACATTGTTGCTGCTATCCATGTGAAGCTGGTTTGCTATTCCTGATGCAAGCACTTTATTTTCTTTGATGGTATTGATCATGGCTTTATCCCAGTTAGCCAG
>NZ_JACMOO010000237.1 GCF_014377975.1 Ferruginibacter sp. | reverse complement strand
TGTTGGTAAACTGTGTGCCCGTAAGCTGCATACCATCGCCACTGTCGCCGGCAAATTTTATCACTACCTCCTGTAATACTTCCTGTGTATCTGCCATGGTTATTTGTTGTGTTGTTTTTGAGGTGGCAAAGGTAAGAAAGAGTAAATGGAATTGGGAAGGATGAATTACGATTTGCGGATTAGGAATGGGGGGAAGCAAATTTTATTCATTACCATAAGCTTCGTGTAAAGTAAAGTACGGGCTTCTAATGGGTTGTAGTAGGGTAAGCACCGAAGGATGGTTGGGTAAGGATTGGACTGTAGGTTGGTGATGATAGGGATAATGGAGGGCGAGATATAATATACTTTCATATAATTCGGGGGGATACAAAATATGGCGGGTGCCATACATTTACAATTAGGTTATATAAATTATATCATGACAAAACATTTAGCCAAGTTCCACTTTAATCAAAATACCATTTCCTTACATTAAAAAGAACGGTATGTAAAATATCATTATTTTCAGGTACCAAAACATTATTCCTTAACACTTTTAAAACTACTGAAATTATGAAAACATTTTTGTTGGCCACATTATTTACAACTGCCATCTTTACCACTGCCCAGGCACAAACTGCTGCAGCACCTGTAGCCAAAACCATGACAAAAGCAGAGAAGGATGCTGCAAAGGCGAAAAAAGAAACAGACCTGCTGGAAGCTTTCGCAAAAGCAGCATTTAGTGCAGAGGAACAAACAAAATACAGGGCTGAAGTTGATGCAGGCAATGATAAAGTAAGACCGATAAAAGCTGACGCATCGCTTACAGAAGAGGATAAGAAAATAAAAACAGATGTTATTAATAAAGAGCGTAACGATAATTTAAAAACGATGTTGGGTGAGGCCAAATACAAATTATTTAAAGCAACCCAAAAAGCACAGCGGGAAGCAGCTATTGCAAACGGAGGATAATTATTTGTAACTCTTGTTAAAAAAGCAGCGCACTAATGGCTGCTTTTTTAATTTACAAAGGCTCTACATGGCATTATTTATTACTCTATAGCTTATATATTTTATTCCTAAAACTTAAAGCAACTCAAAAAAAATGCTCCATTTTAGTGGAGCATTTTTTTTAAGTTTTTTTACCTCATCATTGCCTGAGGCACAGGTTTCTCCAACAAATACTTATAAATAAACTGTGTTTTTAAATTTAGAAAATGCAGGTTTTTATTTCCCTGCCAGCCATGTCTGCCACCACTGTAAAACATCATTTCAAAATCTTTTTTAAGATCTTGTAATTTGCTTATAAACTGAATACTGTTTTGTAAATGTACATTGTCATCAATATTACCATGCACAATCTGTAACATGCCTTTGTATTTATCTGCATAGTTTAAAACTGAACTTGTTTTATAGCCTTCAGCATTGTCAGTGGGCGTACCCATATAACGTTCGGTATAGTGGGTATCATACAATGTCCAGTCAACAACGCTGCCGCCTGCCATGCCATGTGTAAAAACATCTGCACCATAAGTTAGTGCATAACAGGTCATATAACCACCGTAACTAAAACCTGTAATGCAAATCTTTTTCGGGTCAGCGCCGCCATTTGCAATCAACCATTTTGCCATGGCCGTATAATCTTTCATTTCCCAATAGCCAAGGTTGTGGTACATATAATTCACGCCTTCTTTACCAAAATGCCCGCTGGCCCTGTGGTCCATGGCAACCTGTATCAATCCTTCTTTTGCATAAAACTGCTGTGCGCCTGTTAAGCCCCAGGTATCCATCACAGTACCCGCATTT
>NZ_JACMOO010000236.1 GCF_014377975.1 Ferruginibacter sp. | reverse complement strand
TTTTAAGGGATTAAGGATTGTACATATAAGTGATATACACAGTGGTAGTTTTATGGATAAAAAAGCTGTTGAACATGGTGTAGAAATGATTATGAAAGAAAATGCTGACCTTATTTTATTTACAGGTGACCTTGTAAATGACAAGGCAACAGAAATGGAAAATTACATGGACGTATTCAGCAAAATAAAAGCGCCGATGGGTGTATTTTCAACACTTGGTAATCATGATTATGGTGATTATGTGCAATGGCCCATCGATGGCATCAGCAAAGAGCAAAACTTGATAAACTTACAAAAAGTACATGAAGATATTGGCTGGAAATTATTGATGAACGAACATGTTGTATTAAAAAAAGATGCAGATGAAATTGCATTGATGGGCATTGAAAACTGGAGCAATAAAGCCCGCTTTCCCAAACATGGCAGAATGGATCTGGCACATGCGGGTACAGAAAAATATCCTTTTAAAATTCTTATGAGCCACGATCCCAGCCACTGGGATGCGCAGGTTAAAACCGATTACGCAGATGTAGATTTAATGCTTAGTGGTCATACACACGGTATGCAGTTTGGTGTAGAGTTGCCGGGTTTTAAATGGAGCCCTGTTCAATATGTGTATCCTCAATGGTCAGGTTTATACGAAAGCCAAAAACAAAAATTATATGTAAACCGCGGTTTTGGTTTTATAGGTTATCCCGGTAGGGTTGGGCAGTTGCCGGAGATAACAATTATAGAACTTGTGTAATTTTTAAGTATTCTAAAACTGTCCTTTAATAAACTTCGTACATGACTTTCCAATATTAGAAGCAATACAAAAATTAAATTATTATTTTTTAAACCAAATAAATAATTTCTTTTTTTATTTCTCACTCCAACTATCCTTTTAAGGGGCAAAACCCTTTCCCAAAAATCGTGCGTTTCTAAAATCCTCACAAAATGTTCACATCAATGTGAATATTATTTCCTGTGTTAGCCATTTAACAAAATTATTTACAAACACAAAAGCTTATCACGATGAACACAAATTTTACTCTTTTAGCTGTTGCTAAACACAAAAAAAACACTGTAAATAACTTCCTTTTTATTTTAATGGGTATGTTATTAATTTTTACATTGAATGCTTCTGCACAAGAAGGCTGCAATTTGTCCAACACTAATGGCTATTATGGAGGCTTTGAAGCGCTCCCCTACCTTAGTACTAGCGGCGGTACTAACGGGGCAAATAATTTTGGTACCACCGCTGCATCAACTGATTACACTTATGGGTCTGGTCAAACTCAATATCAAATTTTATCAAGTACTGCAGGACAAAGTGGCTACTTAGCATTAAATCCTCATTCGAATAGTTATTTTCTTACTTCTCACACCTCAAGTTCGCAGCCGAACCTTAAACTTTGGTACAAAACTTTGACCGTATCCCCGGGTCAAATATTTCAAATCTCCGCATGGATAGCCAATTTAAAAGTAAATCCGGTTGGCGGGTTTCCGATTAGCATTCTTGTAAATACTTATACTGTTGATCCCCCTACAACTCTTACAACTGTAGTTGCTACAAATTTTGCAGTAACAAATGCTTGGGTTCAAATAACGGGATTTTATACTGTTCCAATAGGGATTACATCAATCCAGGTAGAAATAAAAGATCCATCACCAACCTATCCTTTAACTGCTCCTACTAGTCATTTCCTAGCATTAGACGATATATGTATTGCTCTTCAGCCTGCAGGTGGTCCTCTTCCTGTTAGTTTAGTTGACTTTACAGCCACGAAGCAAAATAAAGTAGTAGACCTGAACTGGCAAACATCTATTGAGCAAAACAGCAGTTATTTTGATGTTGAATTTAGCAGAGATGGTAGCAAATTTGAAAGTATTGGAAAAGTAAAAGCATCAATATCCAGTACAACATATAAAAGCTATTCAACAAAACATTTATCTCCCGTAAACGGACTGAACTATTACCGTTTAAAATTGGTAGATGTTGATGGTTCATCAAAATACAGTGCTGTTCGTACAGTAAAATTCAGCAAC
>NZ_JACMOO010000031.1 GCF_014377975.1 Ferruginibacter sp. | reverse complement strand
TTCATCATTCACCAAACTAAATATGCTTTATGAAACTTTTTAAATTGCTTTCTCTTTTCATTGCCAATAGCCAAATAAAAAAAGACCAGTTTTTAGTCGGTGGTAAAGTAAGTTTTTCAGCAATGAACTATGGCCAGTCAAGTAAATAGCCTTTGCTATACTGGGTTCCAAATAGTTTGCGGTGGAAATATCCAAGCGGCATGGTGATAAAATAAAAAGAGTAATTCAACAGCTCAGGTTTTTTTTAGCGGTTTAAAACCACAGCCTGCTTGCAAACTCCGATAGCAGTTATACCAACAGAACGCTGGCGGCAATTCAACATACACGCTTTAAAATATTTTGTGAGGCGGATGATTTTAAGTAGCCTTTATTTATTTATCAGGCAACTCCTTTTTTTTGCTACAGGTTCAGATATATTTGTAGTTAGAGGTTGCACAAAGTTTAGTAAGGTTTCGAAAATGTACAAATTTGAAAATGTGCAAATATAAAAATCAGCAAATTCATTAACCTATTAAAAATCGTTATAATGAAGAACGTTTCTAGTGTCAGAATATTCAGAAGCCCTTCTTTTGAAGAGCCTGTCACGTCATTTCGGGAGATGGAGGAAAATCCTTTTCCTTCTTACAAAAACACAGATAACAGAATGCAGCAAACCATGCGTTGGTATGGCCCTAAAGATCCGGTTAGTTTAATGGATATAAAGCAAGCTGGCTGCACCGGCATTGTTACGGCGCTGCATCATATTCCTAACGGAGCAATCTGGACAGTGGAAGAAATTAATAAGCGTAGAAAAGAAATTGAAGCCATAGGATTAACCTGGAATGTGGTGGAGAGTGTGCCGGTACACGAAGCGATCAAAACACAAAGTGCAGGTTTTGAAACCTATATTGAAAATTACAAACAGTCTATCAAAAACCTGGCTGATTGTAATATAAAAATTGTAACCTACAACTTTATGCCGGTGCTAGACTGGACAAGAACTGATTTAAGTTATACTGTTAAAGATGGAAGCAAAGCTTTGCGATTTGAAAAAGCTGCTTTTGTTGCCTTTGATGTTTTTATGTTGAAAAGAAAGAATGCACAAAACGATTATACAGCAGAAGAAATGGCAAGAGCGGAAAATAGATTTTCAGCAATGGATGAGGAAGAGAAAAAATTATTGCAACGAAATATTATTGCAGGATTACCCGGAAGCGAAGAGAGTTTTTCGTTAGAACAGTTTCAGCAGGCACTGGATAAATATGATGCGATTGATGCAGTTACATTGCGAAACCATCTTATCTATTTTTTACAACAAATAATACCTGTTGCTGATGAATGCGGTGTAAAGATGGTGATACATCCGGATGATCCACCTTATGCTATTTTGGGTTTGCCAAGAGTAGTAAGTACTGCCGATGATATTGAAGCTTTAATAGCTGCTGTGCCTTCACCTAACAACGGCTTGTGCTTTTGCACCGGTTCATTTGGAGTAAGGGCAGAAAATGATTTGCCGGCCATGGTGAAACAGTTTGGTGACCGGATAAATTTCCTTCACTTGCGCAGTACAAAACGTAATGGGGACGGGGATTTTTATGAAGACAATCACCTGGAAGGTGATGTAGATATGTATGCGGTGATAAAAGAAATTGTACAGGTGATGAAGGAAAGAAATGTTTCAATTCCGTTTCGGCCAGATCATGGGCACCAGATGCTGGATGACTTAAACAAAAAAACAAATCCTGGTTATTCTGCCATTGGAAGATTAAGAGGGCTCGCTGAAATTCGTGGCGTAGAACTCGGTATTTTAAGAAGCCTGGCTGAAAATAATAAATAATATAAAATATAGTATAAAGTCAGGCACAAAAACTAGTGAACGATATGCAACAATCAATCGGAAAATACAGGTGGACGATTTGTGGTTTGGTGTTTTTTGCCACTACTATCAATTATTTAGACAGGTCTGTCATCAGTTTATTAAAATCTACTTTATCAAAAGAGTTCACTTGGAATGAAACAGACTATGCCAATATTGTAGTGGCATTTCAATTGTGTTATGCAGTAGGTTTATTGGGTGCAGGAAGGTTGATTGATAAGCTGGGAACAAAAATTGGATATGGTTTGGCAACCGCATTGTGGAGTGTGGCAGCAATAGCACATGCGGCGGCAACCAGCACGTTTGGATTTTTTGTAGCAAGAGGTGCATTGGGTATTACTGAAGCCGGTAATTTTCCTGCGGCAATAAAAACAGTAGCAGAATGGTTTCCAAAAAAGGAAAGGGCATTGGCTACCGGAATATTTAATTCGGGTGCAAACATTGGTGCTATCCTTGCGCCGTTGACTGTTCCTTTTATTGTAGTAATATGGGGCTGGCAATGGGCTTTTATTCTTACGGGTTTAACAGGTTTCATTTGGCTGATATTATGGTTGTTGGTGTATGAAGTTCCCGGTAAACATAAAAAATTATCACAGGCAGAGTACGAATATATTCACAGCGATGAGGATGAAAGTTCATCAACCGGAAACAGTGATTCAATAAAATTAAGCTGGGCTCAATTGCTTGGCTATAGACAAACCTGGGCTTTTGCTGTGGGTAAATTTTTAACAGATCCTGTTTGGTGGTTTTATCTTTTTTGGTTGCCCGATTTTTTGGAAAAGCAATATGGTTTAACCAACACCCAAATTGCATTACCGGTTGCGCTTGCTTATACAATGGCTACCATCGGCAGTATTGTGGGTGGATGGTTGCCCATGTATTTTATTAAAAAAGGATGGACAGTTTTTCGTGCCCGTAAAACAGCGATGGTAATTTATGCCTGCTGTGCATTACCAGTTGTATCCGCGCAATACCTGGGCAGTATCAATATGTGGCTGGCCGTGTTAATTATCGGTTTGGCAATGTCGGCGCACCAGGCATGGAGCGCTAATATTTATACCACCGTGAGCGACCTGTTTCCCAAAACAGCCGTAGCTTCTGTAACCGGCATTGGCGGTATGTTTGGAGCATTGGGTGGTATTCTGATTGCAAAAACTGCCGGTAATTTATTTGATTATTATAAGGCAGACGGACATATTGAAACAGGATATTTAATCATGTTTCTGGTATGTAGTGTTGCCTATGTAATTGCATGGATTATTATGCAGCTGCTGGTACCTAAAATGAAAAGAATTGTTGCTTAAAAAATCACCAGAATTATTGGATCTCTGCATAAAGTCCGACACGGTATTTTATTAGATAAATAAAATCTTTTTCTTTTGGAGGCACAAAACAATTGAACCAAAATACTTCAACCAAATTTACAGACGTATCCATAGTTATTATAGAAGCAATGTTCCCGCCCCAGATTAAGTCCGTTTGGGGACCTTGCCGGGAGAAAGACTTATTTAAAAATCTGCAGGCGATACTAAGTTGTAGACGTGCTTCTAATGCGGCACTTTAATATTAAATATTGTATTTTCAAGCTTAATTATTCAAACATTTTCTACCATGAAATATATTTTTCTTTTATCCGCTCTTTTAGTTTCAGATATTGCAAGTGCACAGCCGGCAGAATGGAATCAATTAAATAATGACAGCTATATAAGCTTTGCCAGCAGTAATATTCGTTTTGCGCAAACGCGGGTTCCGCAACTAAAACAGCAAAATCAATGGAATGCTGTTGCCTGGAGGGGAGAGAAAGTGCATACACAAATACTGGTATGGAGTAACCAGAACATTGCAAAGCTAAGTGTTGCTATCAGCGGGCTTACCAATAAAAAAGATAATAAGATAACAGCAAAAAATATCACTGCTGGTTTTCTCAGCTATGTAATTACCGATGAATTTGCCGGCGGTTGTGGTAATCGCAAGCCACAGGATTTTGATTCCTCGTTGGTAGCCGATGTGATTGACCCGATAACTTCTAAGCAGTTAATAAAAAAATCGTGCAGCCAGTGTGGTTAAGTATCAGCGTGCCTGCTACCACGAAACCTAGGTTGTATACAGGTTTTGTTACCGTTAATGCCCGAAAAAAATACAGGATGAAAATATCTTTAAATGTACTGGATAAAATATTGCCCCCACCTGCTGAATGGAAATTTGACCTGGATCTCTGGCAGCATGCGGTGGCTATAGCAAGGATAAATAAAGTAGCATTGTGGAGCAAAATACATTTCGATAAAATGCGTCCTTACTATTCCATGCTGGCAGCAGCGGTGCAAAAATGTATCACTGCCAGTATCATTAACGAGCCCTGGGGCCACCAGACATTTGATGATTTCCCCAGCCTTATTAAATGGATAAAGAAAAAAGACGGAACCTGGGTGTATGATTATAGTTTGTTTGACCGGTATATTTCTTTTGTTAGGAGTTGCCGTATTAACAATCGCATCAACTGCTATACCATGATTCCCTGGAAGCTTTCATTTCAATATTATGATGAAAGCTTTATGAAAGACACTGTATTAAATGCAAAACCCGGCTCTGTTGAATACAATGCGCATTGGGGTGTTATGCTAAAGGATTTTACAAAACATCTAAAAGAAAAAAAGGGGGAAAACCTACCACTTTCTATACTTGTTGTGCAGAAGCTTATCCCAATGGCTTTACTTTTTCTCCCCCGGCAGAACAGGTTTGGCTGGGTTGGTATGCCGCAGCTAAAGGTTTTACGGGTTATCTGCGCTGGGCCTATAACAGCTGGCCAAAAAATTCCATAGCAGACAGCAGGTTTACGGCATGGCCAGCGGGTGATACTTATCAGGTATATCCCGGCCCTTTGACTTCCATCCGCTTTGAAAAATTAATTGAGGGCATACGGGATTTTGAAAAGGTCAGGCTTTTAAAAGAGCAATTACAAAAAGCAGGGAAAGAAAATGAATTGAATTGAAAGAACTGGATACTATGCCGGCATCATTTGAAATTGAAAAGTTGAAAAATATTCCTGCCCCTGAAATGATAGAAAGGGCGAAGGAAATTATCAATCGTTGAAATGCAACTTTACAAGAAAATTCAGCTTACATTATTAAGACCCAATAGACTTGATCCCGGGTTAATATGCAATGATATCAGCAATACGCAAGGGTATAGTATAGTCCGGCCATTGTAAGTGATATTTTATGTGATTATTGTTTTAGGCCCGGTTAAATAAATTATTACTCCTAAAATAATTTATCATAAATGCGCAAATATTTCACTTTAAAATAAAATTTCTATGGGGGCCTGCGGTTGTTATGTAACCGTTTTTATTATGTTTTAATGATCAGCATGGGTTTTCCATTATAAACCCAAAAACTGCCAAACAATATTTGAAAACTTTAATATTATATTTTTTCAAAATATCCACTCTATTTTTTGCTTTTTTTGTAAAAAATCAATATCTTTTTCACACATTAAATGCCCATTGCTCCATCATGAAAAAGTTTAAAAAAATAGCTGGTTTGTTTATTATCATCATTGTGTTAATTATTGTTGCAACCGCAAGCTATATAAAAGTTGCTTTGCCAAATGTAGGTGCAGCGCCACAAATGAAAATTGACCAAACACCAGAACGGGTAGCAAGAGGCGAGTACCTTGCCAACCATGTAACCATTTGTATTGACTGCCATTCAAAACGGGACTGGACGAGGTTTTCAGGCCCTCCCATTGACGGAACCAAAGGAGAAGGAGGAGAAATATTTGATCAGAAATTTGGCTTTCCCGGTGCTTTTTACGCCAGAAACATAACTCCCGAAGGAATTAGCAGGTATACAGATGGGGAACTTTTCAGGGTGATTACTACAGGTGTAAACAAAGAGGGAAAAGCAATGTTTCCGATAATGCCCTATCATAATTATGGACGAATGGATGAAGATGACATTAAAAGTATTATAGCTTATATCCGCACATTAAGCCCGATTAAAAATGAAGTACAAACCTCCTCACCCGATTTTCCAATGAGCATTATCATCAACACGATTCCAGTAAAAGCCTCTTTCACTAAAATGCCGGCGAAAACGGACAAGGTGAATTATGGAAAATACATGATCAATGCGGCCGCTTGTATGGAATGCCACACAAAATTTGAGAAAGGTAAATTAGTTGCTGGAACAGAATTTGGTGGAGGCAGAGAATTCCCTTTCCCGGATGGAAGTGTTGTGCGTTCAGGCAATATTACTCCCGATGCAACAACCGGTATTGGTAAATGGACTGAAGATATCTTTTTAAATCTCTTTCATAGCCGTTCTGATTCAGCAACATTGAGCACCAAATTGCAACCGGGAGAATTTAATTCTATCATGCCGTGGACGATGTACGGAAGGATGCACGATGAAGACCTGAAAGCCATTTATGCCTATTTAAACACAGTAAGTCCCATCAATAATGCGGTAGTAAAATTTTCTGCGGCCAAGGGGCAAAAATAGAAACCTGTTTGCGGAATTTCACCAATGATTTTCATATTTGTTTCAGGACCGGTTACTGTAAAGTTTGCGTGCCAGTAAGGTTTGGTTGAACATCTTCGTAAAAAAATCGGCTTGGGGGGTATTATAAGACCATTAAAAATATTGCCTTTACCTAACAACCAGCCAATGTGCAGTAAAAACACGCCAACACGATACGAATGAAAGTGTATTAATTGAATAACTATACTTTAAGAAGCAGATTTAATTTCGTCAAAGTTAAATTTAAATACATCGTTTGTTAATCTTTCCTTTTCAGCCATCATGGTATATCCCAGCGAAGGAAGCAACAATTTGTACCTGTCTTTTATTATTGTATCCGTTGTATCGTTATTATTTAAATCGTTGTGATATTCCCTTAATGCCGCTGCCCGCTCTTTGCCATCAACACTAATTTTGTGTGGAGTAATATTAGAAAACTGGGTAGTGAATGACCTCATAGTCTCAATTTCATCTTCTTTAAAAACAGCGGGATTTTCCAGCCAATACATAAAATTAATCACGGAATCAATGTTGCGGATGGTAGTTATTTCATTCTCAGAAATATAAACAAACACAAAGGAGGGAAACAAAGGTTCAAAAGAGATCCTCGCCCTGTTCCGCTCAATTTTTATAATGCGGTTAAGTGGGTAATAATTTTCTATTTTCTTTTTTGTTAATTGAGCAGCTACTTTTTTATCACGCCCGGACTTAGTGTATACCAGATACCAATTCTTGTTCATCTGTTATTTTTTTTAAATTAAATAAATCAGATTTAAAATAGGAGGAAATCTACGGCTTTATAAATGGGATACTCAATTGCAGAAACAGGACGACTTTTCTGTTGTAGAGCGCAAAGTAAAGCAAAAATAATAACAATCTGTTTTTTTTTAACCAGGCTGCTATACAGGTAATTATTTTTAAGTATTTGTTATCGCTATTAAACTAAACAGGATGAAGTTGTTTGTCAGCACTTCTTTGCTGTTGTGTTTCTAAGGTTAATGTACATTTGGTGAATAGAAAATCCATAAAACCTTTTGTAGTATTGACTTTATCCGATTAAAAAAATCAAAAATAAAATTCCCGCAGTGTAATTTTAAAAATTTAGTTTGGAAATGCGTTTGATGATGTTTGCAGGTTTTTTCAACTTAAAAAATACTTAAAAAAAAACTTCAAAAATGTCCATTATGGCGAAATGAAGATGGCACGGCTTAAAATTGATTTTAGCTTCAGAAAATGCCAATGCTACTATTGAAATCAATACCTTTTATTTGTGGGGAGAATGAAATAAAAGATAGTATCAGAAGTGTTAAGAGTGAAACGGCAAATGGTATTATGAAACAGAAGTTTTTTAAAATTGATGCATTTGCTCCAGTTGTTTTAGTAAAAAAAAGTAATCAAATTTACGTTGGTGTTTTACCTGCTCAACGAATATCTTCAAAATACACCGGATTTATAACCTATGATTTTTTTGGAAGAAATTTTTTTTGTAATGATACCAGTCAGAACACGTTCACGCTCACAATCAAGGTGTAATAACGCTTACCACTAAGCCCTTCACTGTTGATAAATACATAATAGCCAGCGATCTATTACTCTTCAATTGGCAATAAACTTAGTTACGGTATCTTTGCAAAATGACAGCAGTTAAACAAAACATACGCCACCTGGGTGTGGAAGAATTAGCGAAATATTTTGAAACCATCGGCGAAAAAAAATTCCGTACAAAACAGGTACATGAGTGGATATGGAAAAGAGGGGCGCAAAGTTTTGAGGAAATGACTGATCTTTCGAAAGAACTGCGACTGAAAATGACCGAAAAATTTACGATGCCTGCACTTACGGTAAATGCTACGCAGTTCAGCAGCGATGGTACTGTAAAATCGCGGTTTATGACCTATGACGGCCACATGATTGAAGGGGTATTGATACCTACGGAAAAAAGAAATACGGCCTGCGTATCGTCGCAAATTGGCTGCAGCCTCAGCTGTAAGTTTTGTGCTACCGGAACCATGGAAAGAAAAAGAAACCTGGACTATGATGAAATATACAACCAGGTAGTATTGCTTAACCAGCAGAGTGAAAAAAGCTTCGACAAAAAATTATCCAACGTGGTTTTTATGGGCATGGGAGAGCCCTTACTGAATTATAAAAATGTTTTACAAGCAATCGACCGCCTGATAGCCAATGATGGTATGGCAATGAGCCCGAAAAGAATTACGGTATCTACGGCAGGTGTTTCTAAAATGATCAAACAGTTGGGCGATGACAGGGTACGATTTAATCTTGCGCTTTCTTTACATGCGGCAGATGATAAAAAACGCAACCAGATAATGCCCATCAACGAAACCAATAACATTGCGGCATTGGTAGAAGCGCTGAATTATTTTTATGATAAAACAAAGAACGACATTACCTTGGAATACATTCTTTTTAAGGATGTGAATGATAGTATGGAAGATGCAGAAGCCCTGGTAAAAGTGTACCGGCAGATTCCAACACATCTTGTAAATGTAATTGAATACAATCCCATTGAAGGCGCCAAATTTACAAAGCCTAACGAAGATGCTACCCAAAGGTTCACTGATTATCTTGCCAAAAACCGGGTAAACGTACGGGTTAGAAGAAGCCGTGGTAAAGACATTGATGCGGCCTGCGGGCAGTTAGCCAATAAAGGATAATGATAAGTACGCTGTAATTTTATTTAGATTTTTCCCCGGTCTTGCCAACCCTGAAATGGCAAGATCGGGACAAATACCTGCCATGGTAAAGCTATTTTAATTTTCCGGTAAATCACTTTCTACTCCATCCAGTAATGGGATATTACCAACCGATGCGCCTGCAATTCCTTTTACCGAACCATACATACCACTGGTGCTGATCAATACTTTTTCAAGTTGCTTTTCACGTTCCTTCCATAATTTTTCCATTTGCATGCGCTCCTTAATAATACTTTCCCTCATAGCTTTAAAGCCTTCAGCAATTGCTTCAATTTGTCCTTTAAATTCATTGCCCGTTAAATAATTATACAGCAACTGCATTTTATCGCCTTTATTTTCTTCGCTTCTTTGTATCTCATGCACCGTAAGAATTCCTTTGCGAAGTAAATGTGCCACACTGTTTACCTCTGTAAAACTGCATATCCAGATACCATCTTTTTCACCAAACCTTTCCATATCTTTCGGAAAAGCCTGGGTAACTAAAATGGCCACATCAGCACCGCGGTTACGCATATCAGCCTTTAATTTATCTACCCAATTGTTGCTCCAGGTTTTGGTACGTTTGCTTTCATAGATAATTTTTCCACAAGGGGTGCCGCTGCTGTTGCGCACCACCTGGATGCAATCGGCACCTTCAACACCTTTGCCCACTTCTTCAATAATATCAAACGGAAAGATTTCTTTCAAAATGCTTTCCAGTAATAGTTCCTGCACTTCTCCCTGGCGTTGCATAGAACTTTGTTCTGCCCTGCGTTTCATTTCATCCACTAATTTTTTTTGTTCATCCAGTTGCAAATCCTTCTCCTTTAACTTCAACTGGTAACTTGTTTCTTTTAATAAATTTCTTTCATTCTCCTGGCGCCGTATTTGTTCGGTTAGGTTGATTCTTTCTTCCTGTAATTTCTTTTGCAGGATTATTTCCAGTTCGGCTTCCTTATTTTTTAACTGCTGTTCTTTTCGTAAAAATTCCAGTTCTTTTTTTCTCGCTTCTTTTAATTTTTCTTCATTATCGTTGTTGTTAATTTGCAGCAACTGTAGTTTGTTTTCATAATCAGCTGAAATACTTTTCCTCATCTGCTCCTGTATTTCTGTTTCCATCTTCAGTTTTTCCTGCTGCAATTTTTGCGCAAACAACTCATTTTCTTTTTTCTTCTTTTCTTCAAACTGTTGCAGATCGGCAGCCAGTTTTCTTTTGTCTTCTTCCATTTTGGTTAAAGACTGGTTTAATCTATCCTGGTACTGCTGCTGGTATTTTTGCTCTATATCCGCCGCCAGTACACTCTCTACATCAAACACATGCCCGCAGTTGGGGCATTTTATATTATTTGCCATCGGTCTATTTTTTTACAAGATAAGAAGAAGCCAATTATTTATGGCGAAGGAATAACCTTACTCATTTTAATAAATTTTTACATTAATTTGCATGTTCTGTAAAAGCGGCGATGGCGAAATTGGTAGACGCACTACCTTGAGGTGGTAACGCTCGTAAGGGCATGGGAGTTCGAATCTCCTTTGCCGCACTGACTATTGGCTAAAAGAGGCGTCATTTTAGACAGAATCATCTTTCATAAAGCCGGCAAATGCCGGCTTTATTGTTCCATTCAATGAATTTTGGAATATTAATATTGTTCGTTTTATTACAAATACCAACAATACTTTACTGATATTATCTTCGGTAACCTGTTGCAGATCTTTTCTCAACATTTTATTTTAACTTCCTTGTTAAATTAGCCTGTGGCTAGCATAGCTGCCTTTTTCAACTATATAAACCTGCGGCAATACGTACAGTTGTATTGAATACTGCTGCGTTGGTAACTGTTGGGCACATAAACAAAGTTTAAATACCTTACTTAAAATGAAGAAAGTTCTGATGATGATCCACGTTGTTTTTATAACTGCGATTTTAAATGCGCAGTCTTTAAAAACAAAGCATGCTGAATACAATAATCCTGAAACAAGTTTTTTACATCCGCCGGCTACAGCAAAGCCGGGAGTACTTTGGATGTGGATGGGTACTAATATCGATAAAAAAGGAATCACAAAAGATCTGGAAGCGTTAAAAAAACAGGGCTTCAACAGAACAACCATGTTTAGTCTTGCTGATGCAGTAAATCCCTGGAGCGCCATTATTGAAAAATCGCCCACACCCGAATTAATTTCCTGGACGGAGCCCTGGTGGAAGATGGTTCGTTTTGCGGCAGAGGAATCAAAACGGCTTGGAATGGATTTTGGCATGTTCAATGGCTCAGGATATGAAACCAGCGGTGGCCCATGGATTACCCCCGAACTTTCGATGCAGGAACTTTGCTGGAGTACCAGCAAAAAACTATCAGGCAACGCTCATATCAGTATTCAGTTAAATAAACCGTCGGTAAATCCCCGATCCAATATGCCCTTTCCTGTTTTTAATCTGGCCACTGGATTAACAGAGAAACCTGTGATAACTGCAAGGCAAACTTACTACGCTGATATTGCGGTATTGGCTTTGCCTGCGGAAGGAATTGCACTCAAATCGAGTGTAATTGATCTATCATCCAGGCTACAGCCTAACGGGCAATTGGACTGGGATGCGCCAGCCGGAGAATGGATTATTTACCGTTTTGGTCATACCACCATGGGGGCGCTTATTCAGCCTGCACAGCCCCAGGCAACAGGATTGGAATGTGATAAAATGAGTGAAACCGCAGTAAGTTTTCACATTGACCATATCATTACTGAAATAAAAAAGCATGTAGGAGATTTAATTGGCACCGGCTTTACACATGTACACTTCGACAGCTATGAAGCAGGTACGCCCACCTGGACACCAAAAATGCGGGAAGCGTTTTTACAACGCAGGGGGTACGACCTGGTGCCCTACTTGCCCATCTTTGCCGGCCGTATTGTTGAAAGCCGCAAGGATTCTGTAAGAGTGGATAAAGATTTTACCGCTACGGTGAAAGACCTTTACAAAGATGTTTACTTTACTATTCTTTCAAAAAAACTAAAAGAGGCTAAACTAACATTCTTAAGCGAACCTTACGGTGGCCCCTGGCGGCAGGATGATGTGATGCCCCTGGTACATCATGTTATGACTGAATTTTGGACTGAAAAAGGAACCTATACTCCATACGAACTGGACCCAACTGTTGCGGCTTTGCGCAAGTCGGGACATAATTTAATAGAGTCGGAGGCTTTTACCGGGCAGCCGGCAGACAGCAAATGGAGTGAATACCCGGGTTGGTTAAAACCTATTGGTGATGCTGCCTTTTGTGCCGGCGTAAACCGTATTGTGATTCACAGATTTACCCATCAGCCCTGGGATGAACGTTACCTGCCCGGAAACGCTATGGGGCAATGGGGCACCCATTTTGACCGTACGCAAACATGGTGGAAGGAAGCGTCTGGCCTGGTAAAATACTGGCAGCGCTGTCAGGCATTGCTTCAGTGGGGACAATTTGCGGCTGCGGAAAATGATTTTGCCGCAACGGATGTAACCGATAGTATTGCAGTGAAATACATACACCGCAACAATTTAGCAACCAATATTTACTTTGTCGCCAATACCAGCCGTTGGCCGGGTAAAGCCACGTGCAGCTTTAAAGTTAAAGGTATGCAACCCGAATTGTGGGATCCCGTATCCGGTACAATGCGCATCATTAACTCGTTTGAAGAACGGGATGGAAAAACAATTATTCTGCTAAGTTTTGAGGATGCGCAAAGTTGTTTTATTATTTTTCGCCATAAAGTACATAAGAGAATGCAAAACCTGAAAAGCAATTTCTCTACATTTAAAGAAGTTGTTAACCTAACCAACCCATGGACGGTTCAGTTTGATAAAGCCTGGGGTGGGCCTGCTTTACCAGTAACATTTGTTTCGTTGCGAGACTGGACTTTAAGCACAACAAACGGTATAAAATATTTTAGCGGTACCGCCGTTTATCATACCACTTTCAATGTTCCTGCTATGGAAATTTCAGGCAGGTCAACTTTGTTATTGGATTTGGGAATAGTAAAACATGTAGCTCACATCAGGTTAAATGGTAAAGATCTCGGCGTGCTGTGGACTGCTCCATGGCGCCTGCAATTGCCTTCCTCCCTGCTTAAACCAACCAACAATCAATTAGAAATTTCGGTAACAAATGTTTGGGCTAACCGGCTGATTGGTGATGAACAGGAACCGGATGATTGCGAATGGTTACCCAACCAGTATTTTTACAACAGCGGAAAGTATATAAAAAAATTCCCCGATTGGTTTTTGAAAAAGCAACCAAGGCCTTCAAAAGGCAGGTATTGTTTTACCACCTGGAATTATTTTACCAAAGATGATCCATTGGTACCTTCCGGCTTGCTTGGGCCGGTACGGGTAATCAAGGAAGAATAAAAGGATATCCACTTTTATTTATCCCACCACATGCGGCTGGTAATTTTATCTCCCCCGGTAAGTGCACTTACAGCAGCATTGTAATTGGTTGAATTCACTTGTTTGTCAACAGTGGAATAAGCCATCCGGTGGGATATTGCACCAGGTGACTGACTGCCCGGATAGTTGACTGGCATTAATACCGGGTAGCCTGTGCGGCGGTAATTGCTCCAGGCTTCATACTCATTAAAAAAGGTGGCGGCCCAAAATTGTGTATTAATCATTTCTATACCTTTTGCATCATTGTAAGGATGTGCATCATAATAAGCCTGGGCATTTTCAACGCTAATAGTACCGGCATCGCCATAAGCAGATAAAGATGTTATGGCTGCAATCACTCCATTTTGATAGTGTGCTTCCGCATCGCCAATATGCCATCGGGCTCCTGCATCTGCCAATAGCAATTCAGATTCTGCATAAGTTAATATCAATGTTGGAGCTGTATTATTAAAGATGATGGTGCCTGGACGTGAATATAAATTGGTATTGCCCAGGTAACCCGGAAAATTTATAATACCGTGAGAAGTATTACCTGCATCGTAGCCATTTGGTAATCCTGCCCGATCTGCAGGAGCAGCTGAGCCACCATTTGTTGGTCCGCCGGGTGAAAAATCTGTGGGATAAACATACGACAAAACCGGCAGCTTTGGATCGTGGTTATTTTTTAAAAAATCAATGAACGTCTTGCTTATTTGTCCTGAGAGCTGAATAGCGCCATCCCCACCAATGCCGCGGTAAATGCGGTTGATGGTAAGCGGATCATTTGTGCCGTGCTTAACAATGGCATTGTCATCATTGCTGGCCATGGTAAGTCCCTGCACCTTATTAACGTACGCCTGTGCCGTTGCTGGATCAACTTTGGTTAAGCGCATGGCCATGCGCAGCAGTAAGGTGTTGCCAAATCTTTTCCAGGCAGCTATCTGGTCGTTACTGCCGGTGTAAAATACATCACCCTTTGGTTTGTCCGCATTTTCGTCAAGGCTGTCCGTTGCCTGTTCTACTTCCTTTAGCAAGTCAGTATAAATATCCTGCTGCTTATTATGTACGGGAAAATAAACAGAGCCGTGGTAAGCCTGACCCGCCTGAAAATAGGGAACATCTCCGTACACATCGGTAATGCGTTCAAACACCAGTGCTTTCATTATCCGGGAAATCTGGTGCAGATTTTTGTATTGCTCTTTGCCAATTGTATTGGTATAAAGATCTACCGCGTACTTTACTTGTGTAGTATAAGCATGGTCAAAAAAAGAACCCCAGCCGCCGGGACTAAACAAATATTTGTCGCCAAAAAAATAGCCGGAAGTAGATGCCCAATGCTGAATAAAACAACCGGCTCCCTGTATCTCCGTTTCCTCTACCTCAATTGCATTGTCTGTGCTGCCCGTGTAATATAGCTGGGTAGCGGTTAATATATTATTTGCGTCAAATAAATCAACTGATACAGAGTTAGGGTCCGTATTGGTTTTCAGCAGGTCAGCTTTTTTGCAGGATGTTACCCTAAGTAAAATGATTGCGCCTGTAAGCAGGTAAATGGATAGTAATCTCATGTTAAGTTTTGTATTATTTGTTTTAACAATCATCTTAAAATTTCACATTTAAGTTAAGCCCGAATGTCCGGGTGTAGGGAACCTGTGCCTGTTCAATACCCTGTGGACCGTTTGAATAATTTGATTCAGGATCAATGCCAGGCACATGTTTCTTAATAGTAAATACATTTCTGGCAACAAAGCTGAGGGTGATGCCTTGTATCTTATTGTTGAACATATTTACCGGGAAAGTATACCCAAATATGATCTGTCTTAATTTAATAAAACTGGCATCATAAATAAAAATTGCCGGATTGTTATTGCCTGCAAGCGCATAATATTCCTGCGGATAAAGTTGGTTGGTTCCATACCGTAAGTCTCCTCCCGGAAGTGTTAATTTTGAAAGACCATACTGATACCCATACCAGTTGGTGCCTGAAAATATTTTTGCACCAAACTTACCGTCAATCAAAAAGGAAAAATTAAAATGTTTGTATTTTAATTCACTCGTGATGCCTGTAGACCATGGATCGATACCTGACCCAACATTCACGTAATCGGTGCCTGCAATGGGTGCACTGGTTGCAGGGTCTATAACAATATTGCCTTTATTATCCCGCTGTGGATCTGCCACATATATCTGGTAGGCAGATTTGCCTAAATTTTGCGAAATGTATGCTACCCCCAATCCAAGGTCTTCACCGGCCGTGAATATCCCAATGGATAATTGCCTGCGCCGGAAGAAAGTGCCAGCACTTTATTGTTGTTGTAAGTGAGGTTAAGCATTTCAGTCCAGCTAAAGGTTTTTGTTTTTACCAGTACGCCTGATACCAAAAATTCCAAACCCTTATTTTTTATGATACCAGAGTTTAACAATACTGCACTGTATCCCGATGTACCAGAAGTAACCGCAGGTATCACTTCTTTGCTTACTTTCTTATTGTAATATGCGGCATCCACATGCAGCCTGTTATTAAAAAAAGTGAGTTCAGTACCTACTTCAAATTCTTAAATTGAGGAAGGTTGTAAGTGTGCATTTGGAACCGTACCACCATTAGAGATATTGCCGATCGTGAATCCATTGAGGTTACCAATATTATTGTAGCCTAATAGCGTTTGATAAGGCAAATCGGCTTCGCCACCCACATTTGCATAACCAACTCTTATTTTACCAATGTCCATACCGGGCACATGTAACAGTTCGGAAAAAACAAATGATCCGCTTACAGAGGGATAAAAATAATTTGTCTCGCCCGGTGCCAAAGTTGAGTACCAGTCGTTGCGCCCTGTAGCACTGAGGTATAAATAATTTTTATAAGAAAAATCAAGTGTTCCGTAGATGGATTTATTTACCACTACAGGATTGCTGGTGAATTCTGTAGGACTGGCCAAATTACCCACCGTGTATAAATAGGGAGTTTGAAAAGTGTTACCGGTTGCATCAATCCGGTCGATAACGGCCTTCCTTGAGTTTACCCCCGCCAAAGCGGAAACGTTGAAGTTTTTGTTAATCTTAAATTGTTTTCCGATGATGGCATCCACATTCAGTTCAGTTGATTTGATGTTTTCATCTGTCATAGCTCCGTCTGGCTGATAAGCGGTACCATTGGGTGTTATTAAAATGTTTCTGTCTGCAAAATAATCTTCGCCGGCCCGAACCTGCA
>NZ_JACMOO010000030.1 GCF_014377975.1 Ferruginibacter sp. | reverse complement strand
CACACCTTGGTAATATCAATTTTGAAAGCAATACCTCACTTTATTACCAGGATTTGGAAGTGCCTTTTTTTAATTATTATATGAAAGGAACGGGTAGTGATACCCTAAGCAAAGCCACTATTTTCTTTTCCGGAGAAAATAAATGGCGCAGGTTTACAGCGTGGCCGGTAAGCAATGCTGTTACAACACCGGTTTACCTGCAGCAAAATGGTAAGTTATCGTTTACGCCTGCAAGTGGCCGGCAACTTTCTTTTGACAGTTATATCAGCGATCCTGCCAAACCGGTGCCTTATGCAGAAAAAGTGCATGCCGAAAGAACAAGGGAATATATGGATGATGATCAACGCTTTGCTGCCCGCCGCACAGATGTGCTAACGTATGATACCGGAATATTAAACGGTGATATGACCGTGGCAGGCCCTGTAGTTGCTGACCTAATGGTAAGCCTTTCAAATACCGACGCCGATTTTATAGTAAAACTGATAGATGTATTTCCTGATGATGCTCCCGTTAACCTTGTTACCAACTACCCAATGGGGGGCTACCAAATGCTGGTACGTGCCGAAGTAATGCGTGGTAAATTTCGCAACAGTTTTGAAAAACCAATGCCGTTTATACCCAACCGTCCAACTACAGTAAAATATACTATGCCCGATGTAGCACACACTTTTAAAAAAGGGCATAGATTAATGATACAAATACAAAGCACCTGGTTTCCTTTAACTGATCGTAATCCTCAAAAATTTACAGACAATATCAATAAAGCCACCAATGCCGATTTTGTAAAAGAAACCATTAAGGTTTACCATAACAGTTCGAAGATCATATTACCTGTTATTAAGTAACAGGCGGCTTGGGAATATCTGCAAGTGAGGAATATCTGCTCAACTTTTTGTTCACTGATCGGGTTTGGTTTCGGCTCGTAGATACCACCGGGCTGTATTTTTTAATTTCAACTCTGTAACTTTATTCAATAGCAGTTACATGTTGAAGGATCATAATAAACATAATACAAAGATCATCTCTGTAAATAATCAATTATGAAAAAGGCATTTGTTTTATTTAGTCTGTTTTTTTACACATCGCATATAAATGCACAATTCCAAATGGCAAAAGCTCCTGTTGCTGATAAAAAAGAATATTGGCGTACCCTGCATGATGACAGAGTATTAGATAACTATTATTGGATGTATGATTATTTTGGCAAAGGCCCGGACAGTACAAAAGTAGTAGACTATTTAAAAGCAGAGAATACATATTTAGACGCGGTAATGACCGGAACAAAAAAGTTTCAGGCTGATCTGTTTAAAGAAATGAAAGCAAGAATAAAAGAGAAAGATGAAACTGTGCCTGTGTATAAAAATGGATTCTATTATTACAGCCGTACAGAAGTCGGTAAGCAGTATTACAAATATTGCCGTAAAAAAGGAAGTTTAAATGCCAAAGAGGAAGTCTTATTAGACGTTGATAAAATGGCGGAAGGTCATTCTTATTATACAGTGTCAGGCTTTGAAGTAAGTGAGAATAATAAATTATTGGCATTCGGCGTAGATGACGTGAGCAGAAGACAATACACCATATATATTAAGAACATAGAAACAGGTGAAATTCTGAAAGATGCTGTGAAAAATACGGAAGGCTCGGCTTGCTGGGCAAGTGACAACAAAACGTTCTTCTATACTTCAAAAAATCCCGTAACACTTTTAGCTGAAAAAATAAACCGCCACATTCTTGGTACCGATGCTGCCAAAGATGCTGTTGTGTACGAAGAAAAGGACAAGAGTAATTATATAGAGGTTAATAAAAGCAAGAATAATAAATTCATTTTTATTACCTCGCAGGCAACTATGAGTTCTGAAATAAGATTTCTTGATGCCTCAAGACCGGCAGCTCCTTTCGAAATATTTACTCCCCGTATGAAAGATGTGTTATATGATGTAACAGTTTTGGGAAATAAATTTTTGATTCGTACCAATAAAGACGCTGCAAAGAATTTTAAATTAATGGAGTGCCCGTTAACCAAAACAGAAGCAACCAATTGGAAGGAAGTTATTGCGCACCGCACGGATGTATTGCTGCAAGGAGTAGAAGAATTTAAAGATTTTATTGTGCTTAATGAGCGTGTTAATGGGTTAGTGAGACTACGTGTCAGAGGTTTAAAAAATAATGCAGAACATGACATTAATTTTGGCGAAGCATCCTATGCAGCCAATTTTGGTGTAAACCCGGAATACAACACAACTATATTACGTTATGGTTATACATCATTAACTACACCCGCTTCGGTATATGATTATAATATGGCTACCAAAGAAAAAAAGTTGATGAAACAACAGGAAGTATTGGGAGGTTATAACGCAGCAGATTATGTAACTGAACGGTTATATGCTACCGCAAAAGACGGAACAGAATTGCCTGTTTCCCTGGTGTACAAAAAAGGATTTAAAAAAGATGGTAAAGCCCCTTTGTTATTATATGCTTACGGAAGTTATGGTATCAGTCTCGATGCAGGCTTTAGCAGTAGCAGATTAAGTTTATTAAACCGTGGGTTTGCTTTTGCAATGGCACACATACGTGGCGGGCAGGAAATGGGACGTAGTTGGTATGAAGACGGCAAGCTGATGAAAAAGAAAAATACGTTTACCGACTTTATTGATTGTGGCGAATTTTTAGTGAAAGAAAAATTTACGGGCAGGGAACATCTGTATGCGCAAGGCGGCAGTGCAGGTGGATTGTTGATGGGCGCTGTAATAAATATGGCACCTGAATTATGGCATGGTGTTATTGCACAGGTGCCTTTTGTAGACGTAGTGAATACCATGCTGGATGAAAGTATTCCCTTAACTACAAACGAATTTGATGAATGGGGAAACCCAAAAAATAAGGAGGCATATTTTTATATGAAGAGTTACAGCCCTTATGAAAACATTGAGAAAAAAAATTATCCGAATTTATTGGTAACAACAGGTTTACATGACAGCCAGGTACAATATTTTGAACCGGCAAAATGGGTGGCGAAATTACGGGCCATGAAAACTGATAAAAATATTTTGTTATTAAATACCAATATGGAATTTGGGCATGGCGGTGCAAGCGGCCGTTTTGATTTTTTAAAAGATGTTGCCCTGAATTATGCTTTCTTATTTACCTTAGAAGGCATATACAAATAGCTTGTATTTAATTTCTGAATGCACCGCAGCAGGCAACAAAGGTACTTCCAACAGTGGGTTTCGACCTTGGAACAACAGCAGTGAACGTTAGCGGCAACTTTACAAACGGCATTCCAATCATCAATTATCCTTCAAATATCAATATGAGCATTAAATTATTTCTACTTCTGAGTTTCTGGACCGGTATTGCTGAAGCTCAATCCTATCGGCGCATTCATAATAAAGCAATTCTCGTTGATACCCACAATGATTTCCTGTCGAAAGTCATGGAGCATAATTTTTCATTAGATGCAGATCTGAAAGGAAAAACGCACAGTGACCTGGCTCGTTTTAAAACAGGCGGGCTGGATGTTCAGTTCTTTTCTGTTTGGAGCGATGGCAATCAAAAAAATCCTTTTGCATTTGCAAATCGTCAGATCGATAGCCTGGATGCAGTTATTAAAAGAAATCCCGCTAAAATTGTAAAGACAGGCACGGTAAAAGAAATTTTAGAGGTTATAAAGGAAAATAAAATAGCTGCATTGATCGGGCTTGAAGGCGGACATCAGATTGAAAACAGTCTTGAGAATCTTGATCTGCTTTATAAGCGTGGTACTCGCTATATTACACTTACATGGAATAATTCTACCGATTGGGCAACGAGTGCTTTTGACGAAAAGACAAATCCGGCATTTAAAGGAAAAGGATTATCCGGTTTTGGCAGGGAGGTAGTACAGCACATGAACAAATTAGGGATGTTGGTTGATGTGTCACACGTTGGCGAAAAAACATTTTGGGATATTATGGAAACGACCACCAAGCCAATTATCGCTTCACATAGTTCTGTTTATACGCTTTGCCCGTTTCGGAGAAATTTAAAAGATGAACAAATCAAAGCAATTGCCCGAAATAACGGCGTAATACAAATCAATTTTAATTCAGGGTTTATCGATTCAACAGAAATGAGGAGGGAAGATGCTTTTATAAAAAATCATCAGGCAGAATATGACTCATTACAGCATGCGACAAACAGTGAATACATAGCCGAAGAAATGATTCATAACAAGTACAGGAACGAATCAGATAAACTACGGGCGCCGCTTGCTTTACTTATTGAGCACATTGAGTATGTTATCAGATTAGTGGGTGTAGATTATGTGGGTATCGGTTCTGATTTTGACGGCATCGTTGTTCCACCGCAGCAACTGGATGATGTTAGCTCATATCCTTTAATTACAAAAGCGTTAATCGAAAAAGGATACTCTAAAAAGGATATTAATAAAATTCTTGGTGGCAATCTGTTGCGAGTATTAAAGGCCAATGAAATCCATTAAAGGAGATTAAAAGCGATTGACGATTACTACCGCTAACAATGGTGGCTGATGCACAACTGCCATTTGCAAAACAATCCAATTCCATCAGAAGCATTTTGCGCCAGGCCAATTTAAATTGCTGCAGCAATTTTGTTTTAAACATAGTGTCATCAATGAAAAATATATTGGTTTGGGAAGGCTTGTTTTGGATAAAAATAAAGCCTGCAGGTTTATCTGCATAGCTGCTAGATTGGTTTGCACTTTTCTTGTTGTAAATTTCAGTAGTTTTTTTAGGTTGTAGGCAATGGCGGCCATCAGCATACATTTATTGGCTTGCGCTATACCCCGAGT
>NZ_JACMOO010000029.1 GCF_014377975.1 Ferruginibacter sp. | reverse complement strand
TTAACCCGTAATAAGCTTATTGGCATTGGAATAGTGTGTGGTTTGGAAATTAATAACCGACCTGCATCCATCAATATTTCCAAAGGTTGTGGTGTTACATCCAAGGGATATCTGGTTGTATGGGAAGATGCAGATCTTACCCAATACATTCCGTATACTTTACCGGCCAATCCATTGTATAAACCCTTTATAAATGAAGGCACCGGCAAACAATACAATCTTTGGCGGTTGCTGAGTGATGAAGGTGCAAATGCTGTGGAAGCTGATAAAATACCCATTTTAAAACCTGATGGTTTTTTAAGAGATAAAATAGTGGTACTGTTTTTAGAAGCTAATGAAATTGACCTTAAAAATTGCGATACCCAAAACTGCAATGAAAAAGGCAGGCAAATGCAACTCATTGTTCGTCCATTATTAATAGGCCGGGCTGATGTGGAAGAAATCATATCCAAACAAAAAAAACTGAGTGGGGAAGATGGACTAAGCAACAGCTACATTGAAAGACTGGGGCTAAAAGAAATTGCTTTAAGAAGATTTGATGTAAGTGCAACACCACTATTAAATTCGTTTGATATTTATAATGCCTACCTAAAATGCATGGATGATGCTGCCCTCGAAAACATTGCAGATGCATATTCACAATGCTACACCATTTTTCAACCCATTTTAAATGATTATGGTGGAAACAATCCTTTTAAAACACTGCAGGTAGATTTAAAAACCAAACTCGAAACTATAAAAAAGTCGTTGCCAATCTATATTCAGTATTATTATGATTTTTTGGATGACCTGGTTAAAGCATACCAGGAATTTAAGGATAAAAGTTTTGATGTAATTACAGAATGTTGCCCAGATGAAGACCAGTTTCCCATGCACCTGATGTTGGGCGAAGCCACCGTGGATACACAGGATTACATTCGTTCTCCCTTCCGGCAATACTTTATTTCATCACCCTTGTTCAACCACCAGGCCGATTTAATAAATGAAGTAAAGACGCTCTTCGATCGCATGGTAGGTATGGTTAAAAACTTTTTTATTCCGCAGTTCAATCTCCGGCAAACTGTGCCCATCCGAATTACACCATCTAAGTGGAGTAACGCCGCTTTATCAGCAAGATCTATTCCCTATTATTACAACATCAACAATGTTGCCCGTTCGTGGAATTGGTTAAAAAAAACCAAAGGAAAATCAAATTTTAATTTATCGTACAACGCAGATAAATACCTGCCGGCGCCAGCGGATAATATTGTAAATCCCCTGCTGTATAGTATGGAGCAGTATGATTTTTACAGAATAGAAGGCCATGTGGGCCAGGATTTTTCAACAGCGTTGAACGTACTTCTTTCAGCAAGAAATAGTAACCGCCTGCCATTTGATGTGATTGCTTTAAAAGCTGGATCCGATGCTGCTAATACTCCTGTAAAATACAATTGTCATTTTGAAGACCTCGAGGCTCAGTTCAAGTTAATTCGTACAGAGCTTGCCTGTAAAATGCATGAGCCGTTGTGTATTGCTGCAAAAGTGCCTTCTGCACTAAGATTCATCAATATACCGTCCGATAAGCCATTTA
>NZ_JACMOO010000028.1 GCF_014377975.1 Ferruginibacter sp. | reverse complement strand
ATGCTGAGTGCTGTATTAGGTCTTTCGTGGTCTAAAAACGCTTACCAGAACATGAGTACATCAAACAACACTTTTTTGTCTAACTTTTACGGATACTCAAATCTTGGTGCAGGTGCTTCAGCAAGACCAGGTTCTGGCAGCGCCGATGGTGATAACACCTTGAACTCTTATTTTTCTAGGGTTAACTATTCTTTCAAAGACAGGTATATGTTAACTTTAACCGGGCGTGAAGACGGTTCTTCCCGATTTGGTAAAAACAACAAATATGGCTTTTTTCCCTCTGCAGGTGTTGCCTGGAGAGTATCTCAGGAAAAATTCATGAAAAATGTGGATGTTATTTCTAACCTTAAAATTCGCGCCAGTGTTGGTCGTACAGGTAATCAGGAAATTGGCAGTTATACTACGCAGTCATTTATTAGTACAACTTCTGTAATATTAAATAATTCTGCCGTAACTGGTCTTTATCCAAGTTCGGTAGCTAACCCCGATCTGAAATGGGAAACGACCACTCAAAAAGATGCAGGTGTGGAAATTGGTTTCTTTCATGATCGCTTGAATATTGCGGTGGATTATTATCATAAAATAACCAGCGATATGTTGCTGAACGTTCCACTTCCTTTGTCAACTACCACTGGCAGCGTAAGAGAAAACTATGGTAAAGTTCAAAATGCCGGTTGGGAATTTACTGTTAACACCCGCAATATACTTACCACAAATTTTAAATGGAGTACTGACGTTACGTTAACTTCTAATCAAAACAAAGTATTGCAGTTAGGACCTACAGGAGCACAAATTATTGACCAGGCTGGTGCTGGTAATGGCACTTCTGTTTTAAGGGTTGGATATCCAATTGGTTCATTTTTTGGATTGAATCGTTTAGGTACTTATAGTACCCAGGAAGCATCATTAGCCTTCAGGTATGGCATGAGACCGGGCGATCTTAAATTTCAGGATGTAAATCAGGATGGTAAAATTGATCAGACAACAGACGGTAATATCATAGGAAGAGCATTTCCAAAATATCTGTTGGGTATTAACAATACCATTACCATTAAAAGCTTTGACTTAGGAGTTGACATTCAAATTGTGCAAGGCGTTTCAAAAGCATTTGTGCATGAATCTGCTGAAGATCGCCAGTTAGTATCCGGGGGGTTAAATACCACTTTGATGGCCTGGCGTCCGGATGCACAAAATTCACAGGTAGCTCAGTTGCGTCCAGGTAATGGGGGTGCTTATTACCAGTCTTTTCCTGATACACATATGATGTATGATGCTTCTTTTATCAGGGGTGCCAACGCTACTATCGGATATACATTGTCTGACAAATTGGTAAGTAGAATGCATCTGCAAAGAGTAAGATTTTACCTGAATGCAGCTAACTTCTTCTTAATAACCAAAGCAGCCGGTTACGACCCTCAGGGTAGTTCACTTGATAAAAATATTTCGCTTGTGCCAAATACTGATAAATACCAGTATCCAACACCAACGGTGTATGCTTTTGGTTTGAATGTTAGTTTATAATTTTAAGTTAGTGTATAATTTTAAAAAAATTACAATATGAAATTTACTATAAAGAAAAATAATGTAGTTGTACAATACACATTATTATTGACAGCGCTTTTATTTGTGCTCGGAAGCTGTACCAAATTTTTGGATGAAAAACCAACTGCTAATTTAAGCACCGACTATAAGTTTACTACGAATGAAGAAGGGAGAGCTTTGGTAGCGGGTGGCTACAGATCGTTAAGAGATGCCTATACCGGCGGTGCAGGCGATTACGGCAATTTTTTACCTGCAACATTGGAATACTGGACGGGTGGCGCCTGGTCATCTGATTCGCATCCTCAGGCATGGAAGTTTGAGACCAATCAGCTTTCTGGTAGTTTACTAAGTGATTTTGACGCTTACTGGAATATAAATTACCAGGGTGTTAAAGACTGTAATGTGGCGATCTCAAAAATTAACGGTATTACTGAATGGACACCTGCAGAAAGATCAAAATGGATGGGACAAATGCGTGCACTTAGGGCCTTGCACTATTTTAACCTGGTACGTTACTTTGGTGATGTAGTAATGGATACTGTTTTAAGTACTTTAAATAATGCCCAACAACCAAGGGTATCTCTCAAAACCATTTATGATGTGGTTATTATACCTGACCTTGAGTTTGCGGTAGCCAGCAGTTTAGAGGATGTTGCCATCGATTCAAAAGGACCTGGTTATATTACCAAGTTGATGGCAAGAGCCATACTTGCAGATGTTTACCTTACCTGTGCAGGTTATCCCTACCAGGAAGTTGCAACAGATGCTGCTAAAAACTGGTGCGTAGATGGATTATTTTCACAATCTGCTTATCCGGTTATTAATGCAAGTGCAGCCGGTTTTTTACAGAAAGCTGCTGATCAGTTAAATGCTTTATATGGCAGATACTCTTTAGTATCTAACTATCGGGCGCTGCACGATCCTGCCAATAACAATAGGGGCGAATCTATTATGCAGATTCAATTTTTGAAAGGGGTAGCTACTATGAGCGGCTTTATCGGCGCCACGCTTCCTCCGGCACAAAAAGCAGCAAATATGACCGAATACGGTACTTTAATCCCTACTATTGGGTATTATAATTCATACGGTCCTGACGATTTGCGTGCCAAGGAACGCCAAATGTTTTATACCAGCGATAATGTTGCTTCGGTGTACGATCCCTCTAATCCGATTGTGCATTTTGATCAACCCTATTGTTTTAAATATTATGACTCAGCAGCACAAAAAAGCGATGGCCAGGTTAATTTGAATTTTACGCTTTACCGTTACTCAGATATTTTGCTGATGTTAACTGAAGTTAACTGGACTTTAAAACAAAATGGTGTAAGTATAGCGGATGCTGATTTGATAAAAGGTATTAATGCGGTAAGAGCAAGGGCTACCCTTCCTGCTTACCGTGCCAGTGATATCAGCTTACTTACTATTTTTAGTGAAAGGGCCTGGGAGCTGGTATTTGAAAATAAAATGATTTGGGATCAGCGCAGGTCGCGTAAATGCCTTATCGATGGTGTTGGATCTTTTGCCGGAATTGAAAATTTTGTAGGCCATCAGCCAACTACTTTCAGTTACAAGTTTTCTAACATGAATTTATTGGCACCTGTTTCAGCAGGCGAGATTGCTAATAATGCAAAATGTTTACAGAATTTTAGCTATCAACCCAAACAGATAGGGCAGTAAAAGAGATCAATAACATTCTTAACTAATTTATACAGAATAAAATGAAAAATAAAATAACGTTCATATTAATAGGTACAATAGCGTTGTTGCAAAGTTGCAGCAAACAAGACTATTATAACGTACCTAAAGATGCCAATGGGAATGTGATTATCACTACCGTGGCAAGTACAACTAATACGGGCATTACCACACTCGATAATAGCTTTACGGTAAATGCAGTGCTGCCCAATGCAAAGGCAGGAGATGTAATGATTGTTGAGTTGTTGGCACAGCAAGTTCCGGCAGGTGGTGGTGCTACTCAAATGCTTCCTATATCCGGCAGTCAACAATCTGTTGCAGTATCAGCTGATTTTAAAGTTTCTGCAACTTATACCAGAAGCCAGGCAATGATGACTAAAGCAGGTGATGTAGTAGCAGTTACTTTTGCCGGTAAAACGGATGCTGCGCTTATTAAAGCAATTACCATGACGGCCGCTACTTCTGTTGCAGGGCCTAAATACAATGGTAATAAAGTTACCCTGATTCGTTCTGCAGGTACTGCTTACTTTGATGTTGCGGTTAGCCCTAAAGCAGCTGCATATACCGATATTGTGGTAGTTAAGAGTAAAAATGGTGCAAATGAAGCTTGGCAAACCCTTGCTGGTCCTTACATCGGTGCTGCTTCTAAAGTATACATCAGCGGTAACGACTTTGCAGCAGGTAAAGATACCATGTACTATATGTTTATATCTTCTGTGGGTACTTTTACTGATACTATTAGGCAAACCGTAGTGGCCAACGCTCCTTATTTTCAGTTAACTAAATCGGGTACCATGACACTTGGGGCAAGTTCAGGGGGTTTAAATACCCTGATTAATGGTACAGTTGCTGCTGACAATGCCATGGGTATTATGGCAATTGACGGAGGTTCATTAACCATACATGCGGGTTCTGTTTGGGCAGCTGTTGCTGGCAATACGCTTAACTTTGTGCCAACCACGGCTGCTGTGTACAATGCAAATAATTCTGATGCTGCCCTTGCTGCTTATGCTGCTGGTACTTCACAAGTCACAGTTGACCCTAATGCTAAAACTTCAATTTATGTATTTCAGATTGTTACAGGGGGAACTACTTACTACGGTATGCTGAAAACAGGTAGTCTTGTTCCGGGTGTATCCGTTACGTATGAATATAAAATTGGCAATATGTATGCTCAGTTTGCCGTATTAAAATAATACAATAAATACATAAGCCTGGTTAATATAACAACGGGAATCCCTTGTTGCATTAACCAGGCTTTCTGGTGATAATTTTTTAATCAGTAACCGGTTTAGCCATGTCTTTTGATCCAGTTTTGGAAATATCCGGAATTAAAAAAAATGAAAACATAATTTTTGAACGAGTCAAAAGAGGCGGTTTTGCGGGTAAGTATCCAACCATCCAACGCATACGACATTGAATAGTTTATGCGGCAACAACTGGCAGATAAAAGTATTTAAAATCACCTTTTATCAGTTCAAAAATCATTTTTGTTATTTAATTTAGCTCAACTAAACTCAACAAAATAAAATATAAGATTTTTAAATTATAATTTTTTATGGGTAAAATGCAGATAATAAAAACACCGGACAAGTATGACGTAATTATTGTAGGGTCTGGTGCAGGTGGCGGTATGGCTGGGTATGTGCTGGCCAATGCAGGTATTAAAGTATTGATGCTGGAGGCAGGACCATTTTTTGATCCTGCAAAAGATTCAAAACAATTGCAATGGCCTTCCGAATCGCCCCGCAGAGGTGCTTCTACGACCCGTGCGTTTGGAGATTTTGATGCGGCATTTGGTGGATGGGAAATAGATGGCGAACCCTACACCATGAAAGATGATACAAAATTTACCTGGTTTAGATCGCAAATGTTAGGCGGGCGTACCAACCACTGGGGTAGAATTTCGCTGCGCTTTGGACCACATGATTTTAAAGGAAAAACATTTGATGGGGCAACAGATGACTGGCCGATAACCTATGACGAAGTGAAACCATATTACGATAAAATTGATCGCTTATTGGGTGTGTATGGTTCGGTTGAAGGATTAGAAAATGATCCCGATGGTATCTTCCTTCCACCACCGAAACCCAAGCTGAGTGAAATATTAATTAAAGAAGGTGCCAAAAAAGCGGGGGTAAAAGTAATTGCCGGCCGTGGCTCGGTACTAACAGAAGCCTTGCCGGGTAATAAAGACCGGGGAGCCTGTTTCTTTTGCGGCCAGTGCAGCAGAAGTTGCAGAATATACGGCGATTTCTCTTCCTCCTCCTGCCTGGTAATACCTGCTATTAAATCGGGTAACCTAAAAGTAATTACCAATGCAATGGTAAGAGAAGTAACTGTTGGAAAGGATGGTTTGGCAAAAGGCGTTTCTTATATCAGCAAAGACGATATGCTGGAATACCAGGTAGAAGGAGGTATTGTTATTCTGGCAGCAAGTGCTTGTAGTTCTGCCAGGATATTACTCAATTCAAAATCAGCGACCCATCCCAATGGATTGGCTAATAGCAGCGGTGTGGTTGGTAAGTATTTACATGATTCTACCGGTTCTGAAATGGCTGGATTTTTACCTAAATTAATGGATCGTAAAAGATACAATGAAGATGGTGTGGGAAGTGCTCAAATACTTTCTCCCTGGGTGCTTGATAATAAAAAATTAGATTTTCCACGTGGATACCATATTGAATTTGGCGGCGGCCTAAGCATGCCCGGATACGGGTTTGGATTAGGAGTTCCTAAAATGAACGGATTGGTTCCCGGACGGGACGGAAAGATGAAGGATGCCGGCGGTTTTGGCAGCGCTTTAAAAGATGATTACCGTCGCTTTTATGGTGCCAATATCGGTATGTCTGGACGGGGATTGGCAATAGCACGCGAATATAATAATTGCGAAATTGACCCCAACGTGGTAGATAAATTCGGTATCCCTGTTTTGCGCTTTAATTATAAATGGAGTGATGCTGAAATTAAGCAGGCCAAACACATGCAGGAAACATTTGCATCCATTATGCACGAAATGGGCGCCATTGTTACAAGACAGGCAAAAGGTGCCGAAGATAATTACGGTCTTAAAACACCGGGAGATATCATTCATGAAGTGGGTACTGCAAGAATGGGGGATGATCCTAAAACTTCTGCATTAAACAAATGGTGCCAGGCACACGATTGTAAAAATTTATTTGTTACTGATGGCTCATCCTTTGTTCAGCAAGGAGATAAAAATCCTACCTGGACAATACTTGCACTTTCTATGAGAACGGCAGAATACATCATTGATCAAAAACGTAAAAATAATATCTAGCTTTATGAACAGAAGGCAATCATTAAAAGCATTAGGAATATCAACCATTACCACAGGATTATTGCTGGGTGCTTGTAAAACAAATAAGTCATCTTCCGTTGTTGATAAAGACAATCTTGATGACATGACCGGGCTACAGGATTTTGAAAAAGAACGGTTAAAAAAGTTAAAAAATGATCCCCCATTTTTTAATGAGCACGAAAGGCTTACGCTTATTTTACTGGGTGATATCATCATCCCCAAAGATGAAGTATCGGGTAGTGCCTCAGATGCAAAAGTGATAGAATTCATTGATTTTATAGTAAAAGATATGCCCATTCACCAGGTACCATTGCGCGGCGGATTAAGGTGGCTTGATTTGCAATCTCTCAATCGCTATGGACAATCTTTCAGAGAATCCACCACCGCTCAGCAAATGGAATTAGTACAACTAATTGCTTATCCTGATAAAGCTACTCCGGATATGCACCAGGGGGCTGTTTTCTTTAGCAGGGTACGCGACCTTACGGCTACAGGATTTTATACCAGTAAAATTGGTATAAAGGACATCGGATACATGGGCAATGTACCACACAAATGGGAGGGTGTTCCAAAAGACGTACTGGCACAATACAATTTAAAGGAGGATTGATCAATACTGATTTTTTATCATTCACTATTACAAATTTAATTATGAAAAAAAGTAAAACGATTTTTACTAAACCGGAAAATTCAAGACGCAGTTTTATTAAAAATGCTGCCATGGTTTCAGCCGGTATTATGATTGTACCCCGGCATGTATTAGGCGGTAAAGGGTATGTTGCACCAAGTGATAAGTTAAATATTGCAGCCATTGGTGCAGGTGGTAAAGGGAATGGTGATATAAAAGAATTTTCAAAAAGTCCGAACGTAAATATTGTTGCTTTATGTGATGTAGATGACCGCAGGTCTGCAGAAACCAGAAAATTGCATCCTGATGCAAAATATTATAAGGATTTCAGAAAAATGCTGGAAGCCGAAAAAAACAATATTGACGCCTGTTCTATTTCAACCCCTGATAATTTGCATGCCATTGCAACAATGGCGGCAATGCAATTAGGTAAACATGTGTACACTCAAAAACCTTTAGCACATGATATTTTTGAAGCACGTGCATTGGCTGAAGCAGCAGGTCGTTATAAAGTGATTACTCAAATGGGTAACCAGGGTGGATCAAGTGATGGCGTACGCCAGGCGCATGAAATGATTGATGCAGGATTAATCGGCGACGTGCATACCGTACAGGTATGGACCAATCGTCCGGTATGGCCACAAGGTTTACCAACGCCCACTGGTAATTTTCCGGTTCCAGCCGAGCTGGACTGGGATCTTTGGCAAGGCCCTGCAAAAACAGTAGACTATAATCCTGCTTATTTACCTTTTAGCTGGAGAGGATACAATGCCTACGGTACCGGCGCATTGGGCGATATGGCTTGCCATATGATGGATCCGGTATTCCGCATTTTGCCCATCGATTTTCCAACAGAAGTAGAATGCAGTATTCCCAAAAGCTGGACGCTTGATGGCAAGGAAGCGAAATATCCGGACGGGTTCCCGCCCGCGTCTGTAATTCATTTAAAATATCCCAGAAAAGATGGAAAAGGAGATATTAGTGTTTCCTGGTACGACGGAGGTTTAATGCCACCCCTGCCGGATGAACTGGTAGACGGTGATAGATTTGGAGGAAGTGACGGCGGAGCATTGTTTATTGGGGATAAAGGTAAAATGATTGTTGATTGTTACGGAGAAGATCCAAGGTTGTTGCCCACTAAATTAATGAAGGAAACAACCATGCCTAAACAAACCATTGCAAGGGTACCCGAAGGACATTACCTTCAATGGGTAAATGCCTGCATTGCTGGTTATGGCAAAGGAAAAACAAGTTCACCATTTGAGTATGCAGGCCCATTTGCCGAAAGTATTTTAATTGGTAACTTAGCCATTCGCAGCTGGAACCTCGAAAGTAAAAAAGCCAATGGAAAAGCGGCCTTTTTAGGCAGAAAGAAATTATTGTGGAATGCCAAAGAAATGCGCATCACCAATTTTGAAGAAGCTAACCAGTTTGTTAAAAGAGAATATCGTGCAGGCTGGAGTTTGGGTATTTAGCAGTTCATATTTCACACATCATTAAAACATAAAAATAAATGAAAAAATTTAGCTTGTTTTTTGTAGCAGTAATCACTTTAATGGCCTGCTCAAATGCTAAAAAAGTTGTAAAAGAGGATACTGCAAAATTGGCAAATGACGGAAAAGGCTGGGTCAGCCTTTTCGATGGAAAATCATTAGACGGTTGGAAAGCCAATGAAATGCCAGGTACATTTTCAATTGAAGATGGCTGCATCAAGGTAGCAGGCCCACGTGCTCACTTGTTTTATGATGGACCTGTAATGGACCATAACTTTACAAATTTTGAATTTAAAGCAAAGGTAAAAACTGAGCCTGGATCTAATTCCGGTATCTATTTCCATACCGCTTATCAACAGGTAAATTTCCCGGATAAAGGTTTTGAAGTTCAGGTAAATAATTCGCATACCGACTGGAAAAGAACAGGGGGTTTGTACGACATTAAAGATACAAAGGAAGTGTATGTAAAAGATGACGTTTGGTTTACTGAATATATTCGTGTTGAAGGAAAACATGTAATCGTTAAAATTAATGATATCGTAGTAACTGACTGGACACAGCCTGAAAATTTTGCACCTGCTAAAAATCATATTGGCCGTATAATTTCCTCTGGTACTTTTGCATTCCAGGGTCACGATCCTAAAAGTATTGTATTCTTCAAAGACATCATGGTTAAGCCTTTACCATAAGCAACTAATTAATATTCAGGAATAGCAGCATGCTGCTATTCCTGAATTATTTTTATACAATCCATATTTTTGAATTCGAAATAATAAATTGTATTTCCATTATTGTGGGAAGAAAATAGTATTGCAATGGCAATGGGTTGATTGTTATTTCTTTGATTAAATAAACATTTTTAAATAAAATCAAATGAAACCGATTGTTCAGATTTCTTTGGATCTTACCAATATTGACGAAGCGCTGCAAACAGCGGCAATGGCCATGCGGGCAGGCGTTGACTGGCTGGAAGCGGGTACACCACTCATTTTAGCGGAAGGATTGCATGGAGTAAGAAAATTACGGGAAGCATTTCCGGGGATACCGATTGTTGCGGATTTAAAAACAATGGATGGCGGCTATCTGGAAGCAGAAATGATGGCCAAAGCAGGCGCCACGCATGTAGTAGTAATGGCCAGGGCGCATGAAGAAACCATTAAATGTGTAGTAAATGCAGGTCGTGATTTTGGGATAAAAGTAATGGGCGATAACCTTGGTTGTGAAGATATGGTAGCAGCAGCCAAATGGCTCGAAGAGCTTGGGTGCGACTATGTAATTCACCACATTGGGTATGATGAACGACGGGGAATTGCAGCAAGAGGTTTGCGCATGCCCAGCCCGCTTGATCAACTTAGAGAAGTGGTGAATGCGGTTAAAATACCAGTACAGGCTGTTGGTGGACTTACTTTGGAACAAGCCATTCAATGCCCTGAATATGGAGCGCCTCTGGTGGTATTGGGTGCACCGTTGACTATTGATGGTGATAGTTTTAAAACGGCAGGTGGCGACCTCGAAAGTTCATTGCGCCTGATCTGTGAAAAAATTCATTCTTATATAATTCAGTAAAAAAATAGAAAATGAAATCAGCCGCTGTAGTAAATTTTTCCCCCGAAAAAGGCTCTGTTGAAATAAGGGAAATTGATCAACCCATCATTGGTGAGGAAGATGTTTTACTTGAAGTTGCCAACGTGGGCGTTTGCGGCAGCGACCTGCATCAATGGACAGCCGATCACAGCTGGCCGGTAAATTATCCTGTGGTACTGGGCCATGAATTCGGTGGCCACATTGTTGAAGTTGGCAGCAGGGTAAAAGGGTGGAAGGAAGGCGATCGGGTAGTGAGTGAAACTGCGGCCGTAATTGATGTAAATAATCCCATGTCAAGAATTGGATTGTACAATCTTGATCCAACCCGTAAAGGTTTTGGATATGGTGTAAACGGAGCCATGACGCGGTTTGTAAAAGTGCCGGCCCGTTGCTTACACAAAGTGCCTGACCAGATTCCGTTTGAGCATGCCTGCTTAACAGAGCCCTGCTGCGTTGCCTACAGTGCAGTGGTTGAAAACACGGGGCTAAAACCTGGTGATCGTGTGGTGGTACTGGGGCCTGGAACAATTGGTATTTTATGTGCTGCCATGGCAAGGTTGTGTGGTGCACAGGTGGCAATTGTTGGTTTGGAAGCAGATAAACACCGGCTGGATATAGCAAAGCAATATGGTTGCGAAGCCATCATTGGTGATGCAACAGAATGGGCTTTTAAGCGGGATGGACTTGGTGCCGATTGTGTAATTGATGCGGCAGGGTCAAGTATAACTTTAAAAATTGCCATGCAGTTGGTTAGACCCAATGGAAAAATTACAAAGGTTGGCTGGGGTCCGCAGCCACTGGGTTTTAATCTTGATCCGCTGGTGCAAAAAAATATCCGGTTACAGGGTAGCTTCAGCCATAACTGGCCCACGTGGGAAAGAGTACTGGCGTTGCTGGCAAGTGGACAACTGGATGTAAAGCCCATCATTGGAGGTGTGTGGCCCATAACCGAATGGCATACCGCATTTGAAAAAATGCACACAGGCGAGATTGTAAAAAGTGTTTTAAAACCAGTATAATAATAATGCCATGCGATTAAAGGATAAAGTTATTATTGTAACAGGAAGTACCACCGGCATTGGTAAAGCGATTGCTATACGTTGTGTGGCAGAAGGTGCAAGGGTAGTCATCAATGGATTGGATAAAGAGGGCGGTGAAGTAGTATTAAAAGAATTGGGTGAACACAACGCTGTTTTATACATTGAAGATATAAGTATTGCAGGAGCTCCGCAGCGCCTGGTAGATGTGGCAGTGAAAAATTTCGGCAAGCTTGATGCGTTGGTAAATAATGCGGCAATGGTAGTATCGTCCAATATTCATACTACCAATCTTGCGTTTCTTCGTACTGTGTTGGAGGTAAATACGGTAGCACCTTTTGCCTTGATACAGGCGGCATTGATACACTTGCGGCAGGCACATGGATGTGTATTAAATATAGGTTCGGTAAATGCCTACAGTGGCGAACCAAACCTGCTTCCGTACAGTATTTCAAAGGGAGCATTGATGACGATGACCCGTAACCTTGGCGATACTTTGCATCGGGAAGACGGAGTGCGTGTAAACCAAATTAACCCGGGGTGGGTATTAACCGAAACCGAAACATTGCGTAAACGGGAACATGGTTTAGCAGATGACTGGTATAAAGCGATTCCGGCAGTGTATGCACCCGCAGGAAGGATTTTAAAACCGGAGGAAATTGCAGCCGCCGCTGTGTATTGGTTAAGTGATGAATGCGGTCCAATATCAGGCCAGGTGGTGGATCTGGAGCAACATCCTTTTATAGGACGCAATCCACCCAAAGATGCAACCACCATTCCTGTATCAAAATAAAAAAATTACCATGCCTAAATTAGCAGTCTTTCCCAAAGCATTTATGATACCTCTTTGCAAAGATGGGAGCATGCGCCTTTCTGAATGGATAGCGTTAGCCGTAAAGCTTGATATAGAAGGTTTGGAATGGTATGCCGGTTTTTTGGAAATGAAGGACGAAAAAAACTGGCTCGGATTCCGGCGCCAGGTAGAAGATCATGGCAAAGTAATTCCTATGATGTGCTGTTCGCCCGATTTTACCAACAGGGATGCTGCCTTTCGTGCAACAGAAATTAATAAGCAAAAACGATGGATCGACATGACCCAAACTTTGGGAGGATCTTTCTGCCGGGTACTTTCCGGGCAAAAGCGTCCGGAGCTTTCAATTGATGAAGGGATAAAGCTGGCAGCCGATTGTATACTGGAATGCCTGCCATACGCACAAGAACGAAACATCACGTTAATTATAGAAAATCATTACAAAGACGATTTTTGGGACTATCCGGAATTTGCCCAAAAGATGGATATTTTTTGTAAGCTGGTAGATAGTATCCACCATCCTTTTTTTGGGATAAATTATGACCCCAGCAATACTTATCTCGCCGGTGAAGATCCCATTGAATTATTGAAGCGGGTTGCGGACAGGGTTGTTACCATGCATGCAAGCGACCGCTATCTTAAAGAAGGTACATTGGAAGACCTGCGCAACGAAGAAGACGGGGCACAGGGATATGCCAGGCGCTTAAGTCATGGCGAAATCGGTAAAGGCTTGAATGATTATGATGCCATTTTCCGCATTTTAAAAACCGCAGGTTTTGATAGCTGGATCAGTATTGAAGATGGAGTAGATGGTATGGATCAACTGGAAAGAAGTGTATCTTTTTTAAGAAAGAAAATTGCAGGGTACTGGCCGTAGCATTTATTGATAGGTAATAATTTTCATGATCAAAAATATCTTCTCCCAACAATGAAGTATAAATCAATTTTAGTATTGCTGCTACTTTGTATAGTAAATGTTGGCTGCCATGCACAACAATCTTCACAGCCGGTATCCACCAAAAAAATTGATAAATGGATTCAGCAAAAAGACTGGGCCAGCGGATTGTCTTTAAACCTGCACGTTTCGGTAAATAAAGCTGCATTCTATGAAGCATATCATACCAATAAAAAATTGTGGGATACTGCATTTGCTTTTTTACAAACGCAGGATTTGATAAATATGCCTATCGGCAAACGTCCGCTCATCGGTGAAACCGTTTTTATTTCGGTAACGGAT
>NZ_JACMOO010000235.1 GCF_014377975.1 Ferruginibacter sp. | reverse complement strand
TTTTCTGATAAAGACAAAGAACTGGAGTTGATGGATGACACTTACACCTCACCCATACCTGATAAATTTCATTGGATAAAAGAAAAAGGTAACTGGGCAGGCGATGATGAAGGCATGACTGGCGATGAACTGCTGGAGTTTGTGGACAGGCAATTGTTTCCTGCATTGCGTAACCTCGATTTAAGTACCGGCAACCAGCGGGCCGTAATTGTAAAGGAAGTATTTGACGGCAATAACAATTACATGAAAAGCGGTATCAACATTCGCAAAGTGCTGAACAAGCTGAATGAAATTAATTTTAATATTGCCAAAGACCGCCACGCATTTGGCGAGCTGTACGAAACCATTTTAAAAGAACTGCAGAGTGCCGGCAAAAGCGGTGAGTTTTATTCTCCCCGGCCTTTAACAAGCTTTATTACCGAAATGCTGGACCCACAATTAGGTGAAAAAATGCTGGACCCTGCCAATGGCACCGGTGGTTTTGTAACGGCTGTTGTAGAATACTTAAAAAAGAAAGCTAAAAATGTAGCGGATAGAAAAAGTATTGAGCAAAATGTTGCCGGTTGGGAGTATAAGCCTTTGCCTTATTTGCTATCTATTACCAATTTGATACTGCATGATATTGAAGTACCCAATATTACATTTAGAGATTCTTTAGATAAACCACTAAGTGCCTACACCGAAAAAGACAGGGTAGATATTATTGAAGCAAACCCGCCCTTTGGCGGCATTGTGGCCAATGGTAACGAAAGCAATTTTCCACAAACCTACCGCACCAAAGAAAGCGCCGACCTGTTTTTGATACTGATTATACACCTGCTAAAACAGGGTGGCCGGGCAGGTATTGTATTACCCGATGGCAGCCTTACCGGTGATGGTGTTAAGCAACGGGTGCGGCAGCGGCTGTTGGAAGAGTGTAACCTGCATACCATTATCCGCCTGCCCAATTCGGTGTTTCAGCCATATGCAACGGTAGCCACCAACTTATTGTTTTTTGATAAAGGGAAACCTACCAAAGACATTTGGTATTACGAACACCGAATGCCCGAAGATTACAAAGCATACAGCAAAACAAGACCTATTCAGTTAAAGGAATTTGAACCTATTAAAAAGTGGTGGAATAAAAGAAAGGAAAGTGAAATTTGTTGGAAAGTAAACATCAAAACAATTATTGAACGTGGTTACGATTTAGACATTAAAAACCCCACCAAAAAAGAAGAAGAACAAATACATAGCAGCAAAGAATTAATTGAAATGCTCAAAGGCAGCTTTAAAAAAAGCAATCATTTATTAGACCAATTAATTAAAGAAATAAAATGAGCCTAATGAGAATTGATGAAATATTTAGTTTTGAAAAAGGCGTACTTCAAAGCTCAAAGTGTGTTCCTGGATATTTTGATTTTATAACGGCTTCATCTGATTGGAAAACACACAACGAATACACACACGATTGCGAAGCCTTAATTTTTGCTGCTGCTGCATCAGGTTCATTAGGTAGAACACATTATGTGAACGGGAAATTCGTTTCAAGTGATTTGTGTTTTATCATCACTCCCAAAGACCCAGAGAACTTGCCAGTTGATTTAAAATTTTATCATATACTTTTTAATGAATTAAAAGATGAAATTGTAAGGAACACTAAAGCAGGCACATCAAAAGAAGCTATTGGTTTAGGCAGTTTTGGAAAATATGAATTGCCATATTTTGATATTGACACTCAAATTGAAATCAAAAATCAATTTGTCAATTCAGAAGAAATAAAATCAAGTTTAACAACGGAATTAAATCAACAAGTCGGCTTAGTAAAAAAACTTCGTCAGCAATTATTGCAAGATGCTGTGCAAGGTAAATTGGTTGAGCAAAATAAAAATGACGAACCTGCAAGTGAATTGC
>NZ_JACMOO010000234.1 GCF_014377975.1 Ferruginibacter sp. | reverse complement strand
TCTTCCCGCATTTCAACCGGCCATGTTTTAAGGTAATAGCCTTCACCACTTACATTTTTCCCATTTTGGAGGTTGAACTTATATTGATGCAAAGGGCATACTATATTCCCCAGCACATCTATATATCCATGAGCCATAACCCCTCCGGCATGAGGGCATTTTTGCGAGCAGGCCATTAATACTTCATTATACAAAACGATGCAAACCTTTTTATTATCTACCATTACTTCTGCCATACCATTGGCAGCAAAGCCAATATCAGCCAGTTTCTCTGCAACTTTATACCATTTGTATTTTTTAGCAAGGCTCATTAGGTATTATTTGCAGCTTAATAAAAAAATTCTGCTTTGTAAGGATATCGTATGCGGTACATTTCCCTTACCTTATTTAAAATGGTCTGCTTTAATGCATCAATATTTGTTTTTTCAATGGCTGATACAAACACACAATTATCTTGTGTTTGATTTTGCCAGCGCTGTTTTAAATCTTGCAGAATTTCCTTTTTAACATCATCCTCCAGCCACTCGTCAAATGCTTCTGCTTCATATTTATCCATCTTATTAAAAATGGTAACAGTTGGCTTTTCATTGGCACCTAATTCTGCTAAAGTTTTATTTACAACATCAAATTGCTCTTCATATTGAGCATGAGAAATATCTACTACATGCAATAATATATCTGCTTCCCTTACTTCATCCAGCGTGCTTTTAAAGCTTTCAACTAAATGATGCGGAAGCTTGCGGATAAAACCAACGGTGTCGCTTAGCAAAAAAGGTGTTTGTTCAAATACTACTTTTCTTGTAGTAGTATCCAACGTGGCAAATAATTTATTTTCTGCAAAAACTTCGCTTTTGCTTAGCAGGTTCATAAGCGTCGATTTGCCTACGTTTGTATACCCAACTAACGAAACCCGTATAAATTCACCTCTTTCTTTTCTTTGTGTAAAAGATTGCTGGTCTATCTCAGACAATCGCTTCCTTAACAAAGTAATCTTATCTTTTACAATACGCCTGTCGGTTTCAATTTCCGTTTCGCCAGGGCCTCTTGTGCCTACACCACCACCTTGCCGCTCTAAATGCTTCCACATACCTTTTAAACGTGGTAAAATATATTGATACTGTGCTAGCTCTACTTGTGTTCTGGCCTGTGCTGTTTTAGCCCTGCTGGCAAAAATATCTAATATCAAATCGCTGCGGTCAATAGTTTTTACACCTAATTCTTTTTCAATATTTTGTATTTGAGAACCTGTTAGCTCATCATCAAAAATTACTAATTCCACATCGCTTTGCAGGCTTATGTATTTTTTTATTTCTTCTAGCTTTCCTTTGCCAACAAATGTGCGGCTATCTGGATGGGCTAATTTTTGCGTAAACCTTTTTACGGCTATCACGCCTGCCGTTTCTGCTAAAAAAGCTAGTTCATCTAAATATTCTTTTAGTTGCTGCTCTGTTTGGCCGCCGGTTACAATACCTACCAGTACTGTTTTTTGTTCTTGCTTGAGTTGCTTTTTCTTTTCTATCAAAATTTTATATTTTTAATGGCTAATTAAATACTTAAAATCATATTTAAATAAAATAGTGTTGCCTCATATACAAAAGTAAAGCGTTCTGATAGCTATCAGAACGCTTTTAGTAAATATTTTATAGTCTTATTAGTTACTTCCTGCTGCAACGGTAGTAGGGTTGATCCATTTTTTCATTTCTTCACAATTTTTATACTCGTCATCAACCTTAATATAGTACGTGCCTACCTTGTCGTTAAACCATTTTTCTAAAGCCTCATTCTTTTTTTCTTCCAATGCCTTCTGGCTAATTTTATTATAATCATCTTTTATATTCTCCCTGTGTGGCTCTGTTTTGCTTATAAGGTAAACAATGCGCACACCTTTCTTTTTTCTTTCATCATCAAATTCTTTAGGCCTCGAAAATTGGCCAACTTTCAAATCTTTTAACATCAACACCATGTCTTTATCCAACTGGTCGATAGTTATATACGTACTGCCTTCCGAATTGGTATTTCTTCCACCGGTGAATTTGCTATTTGGGTCATCGCTATATTTTGAAACGGCTTCACCGAACTGCATAGTACCAGACATAAGCTTCGTTCTTACAGAATCTAACTTTTCAACAGCTTTGCTTATTTCTGTTTGTGTAACCTGGGGTATTTTTAAAATGTGCCTAACAGACGCATCATCACCTGCACGGCTAACCATCTGTATAATGTGGTATCCAAAAGCAGATTTGAAAGGGCTGCTTATCTGCCCTTCTTTTAGTGCAAATGCCTTGCCCATAAATGTTGCGTCAAATCCCTTTTGCGACCTGTTTAAATCAAGTTGGCCGTCGTTTTGTTTTTGGGTAGCCGCATCATCAGAATAAATATCTGCTAACTTTTTAAAATCTTTTTTTCCGCTTTCAACTTGAAGCTTAAATCCGTTTAGCTGTTCTATACAATATTCATCGGCTTCCCTGCTTGCTTTTGGGTACTGTACTATTTGTCCAATCTCTAATTCACTTTCATAAAATGGCAAGCTATCTTTAGGCAGTTTATCAAAATAAGCTTTTACTTCATTGGGCGTAATGTGTATGCCATCTACAATTTTTTTACGCATGTCGCCGGCAAGTTTCCTTTCCTTAAAACCATCTTTAAAATCTTCCTTTAATTGATATAAAGATTTGCCAGAAATTTCTTCCAGCTTTTCTTTAGAGCCATAAGCACCAATAAAATAACGTATCTGGTTG
>NZ_JACMOO010000003.1 GCF_014377975.1 Ferruginibacter sp. | reverse complement strand
TTAACTTAAATCAATTACTAAATGAAGTAAAAATTCTTTTATATCCTGTTTATTTTTTTTGCCTGAAACAAATCACCTGCCTTAGCACCTGTTACTCCTCAAACCTACTGGATAAATACAGGAACCCTTTCTGAGACCATCGTAGCAAACGTAAACTTAAATTTTCCGGTTGTATATTTTGCCAAAAAAACTGGTGCCAACCGGCGGATACAAACCTCACTCATTATTTCAGGTTTATTACCATCAGGCACAGAGACAGCATATTGGTAAAGCCACTATTGCTGTAGAGGAGTATGTACTGGTATAAGTTTTATTGACTCTGCTGTTTTACGGGTTCGCCACAGCAAAAGAATTAAACGCAACAAAGTTTTTAAAGGCATGGCAAAAGTTGGAAGATCATCCGTTGGCTGTTTCTTTGGGTTTAAGTTATATTAAATCATAAATGATAAAGGAGAAATCGGCTTTTTCTATCTCTCATCGGGCAATACAAGCGACAGCAATGCAAAAAGTGTTATCCGTATCACTAAAGAAATATGTGGTAAAATGGTTGGTGACAAAGGTTATATTGGTAAAGCATTAACCGGTTTATTATTTGGCGATGGCGCACAATTAATTACAGCAGTACGAAGAAATAAAAAAAAGTTATTGAGTAATGAAGAGTAATTATTACTTCTTAAACCTTCATTAATTGAAACGGTTAATGATGAATTGAAAAATATTTGCCAGGTAAAACATACAGCCATCGGAGTATTGCCGGCTTTATTTTAAACATTGTGACTGCCATCGCATCTTACTGCTTCTTTCCTAAAAAACCATCTGTCAAAAGAGATATTGCAGCAATAAAGCCTAAATTAATTGCTCAATTAAATCAGCCAAAATTTATTGCTGCTTAAACTGAACACAGCTTATTAAAAACTCTTCCAGGTTAAATTGGACGAAACCATATACCTACAAAATTTACGATGAGAAAGAAGATTAAAATTTACATCCGCAGGCGCACGTTTTTTGATTTGTTATCGTGGATAATTGCTTTATATTTTTTCTTTCAGATAGTTTAAAAAACGGTAAAATGGCAATTGGTATATTTTGCCGTAGATAAACTTTCTCTATAGAAGGTTTATACTTTTAGTGAAGAAGCTTTTTTTCTTCCATGCCTTATGTCTTCAGCGTACACTTCCTTTCGGAAAGATTATGAGCGGTGCTTTACAAATGCTACATCAATCTGATAAGCTGCTTAAAGTTCAGATTTGCTAAATAGCTGTGTTTGGTTAAGACACTGGCCATGGGAGCAGATGGATAAAATTTTGTCTCATCATTTGAAAAAAATAATTCGTTCTAAAAGCAACTTTCTTTTTTAACTCATTTGTTTTCGGCAACTTTTTCTAAAATTAATACTGAAACTTTTAGGGAAGGATTTTATTAAATTTTCCTGTTCACGAATACTTGTAGTTTTTATATTTTCAACTAACATATTAAATAGTTTGAAAAACAAAAAATACTATATTTAATTTTCTGTTAAAAAATCAGGATGAGTAAAAAAGAACAAGTAAAGGAAAAAATAGGCCGGAGCGCCATGCAGTGTTTTAAAAAATTTGGCCTCGATAAAACAACACTGGACGACATTGCAAAAGCCGTTGGGTTTAATAAGGCATCGTTATATTATTATTACAAAAACAAAGAAGATATTTTTATAGAAGTGGCCATAAAGGAAGGGGAACAGTATCTTGAATTAACTCAGAAAAAAACATTGTTAAAGAAAGGAGTGGAAAATAAAGTTTGGTTTTACATGCAATCCCGTTTTGACTATTATAAAAATGTGCTGAATATGAACCGGGTATCCAGTGATACGCTGAATAAGATACTCCCGAAGTTTTTTGAACTCTATGACGCTATGATGAAACAGGAAAAAAAATTTCTGTCACAGGTGATAAAAAGGGCGGTTGAAAACGGAGAGCTTATTAAAAACAATACAGACAAGATAGCGGACGTACTAATAAATATCAGCGATGCGTTGAAGCATAGTGAGGAACAGAAGGCGATTTTGAAAAATGAGGATAGTGTGGATTACACACAAGGCATTAGTGATATGAAATTTTTGGTATCCCTTATTTTTAAAGGGCTTAAAAAGTAGTACTAATTTAAGTATTAAGTAATGAATTACTAAATATAAATAGCCGATTGCATTCTTCAATTTTGAAAAGCCAAAAATAAGCGGAGGACTTGCTGCCGGTACTGTTCCTTCTTCGGCTGTAATAGATGCACAGCTGAGCTATAAAGTGCTTAAAGCACATTCGGGCATCAGGGTGGGGGCCACTAATATTACCAACCAGTATTATTCAACCGGCATTGCCAATCCTACTATTGGTGCGGTTTATTATGTAACTTATGCGTATAATATTTTTTAAAATTACGACCTGATCAAAAAGTGAAAACAAAATAAAAAAAATGAAACAGCTATTTAATTTTAATGTTTTTGCAATCCTATTAGTAGTATTTCTATTTGCCTGCAAAGGAAATACAGAACTAAAAGATGGTTATACCAACACACTTAGTTTTAATCCTGGAGAAGAGGCCAGGATTGTGGAAGCTTTTTTATCTATAAAAGACAACACTTCTATTTTATTAAAGCAAGGCACTTACAAATTTGATAATCTCAGTATAGCCCAGGTAAATCATATCCGTATAAAAGGCGAAGGCTTTGATAAAACTATTCTTGATTTTTCGGATCAAAGCCAGGGTGGTGAAGGGATTCGGATTACAGGTGTAAAAGGCTTCACAATAGATGGCTTAACAATCAGGGATTCTAAAGGAGATTTAATTAAGATAAACAAAAGCCGGGATGTTGCCATTACCAACCTGCATGCAGTATGGAAAACAGCCGATAGCACCAGTGGTGGTTATGCTATTTATCCTGTACTGTGTAAAAATGTGTTGATAGAAAATTGTTATGCAGAAGGCTCTTCGGATGCGGGTATTTATGTAGGGCAATCAGACAGTGTTATCGTAACAAAATGCAGGGCCGCAAAAAATGTGGCTGGCTGCGAAATTGAAAATACGGCTCATGCGCAGGTGTATGACAATGAATTTTATAATAACACAGCGGGTTTTTTAATTTTTGATCTGCCGGGTCTTTCACAACGGGGGGGCTATGTAAAAGCGTACGACAATTATATTCACGACAACAATAGCCGGAACTTTGCCAAGGCAGGCAGCTTTGGTACTATTTCCGGCGTGGGCAATGCATCCCCGGGTAGCGGTGTAATTATTTTAGCGGCGTCTAATATTGAGATTTATGCCAACAGGATTATTAATAACAATTCATCTTCCATCACCATTGCTTCAGGATTTTCTGTAGATGATAAGGCAGCCGAAAAAATCAACGGGCAGTATTCTCCCATTTCTACCCATGTAAAAATTTATGATAACACTATACAGATGGGCGATGCTTTTCCGGAACCGGCTTATCAGCACCATATTGGAAAGTTATTGGTTGCCATTGAACAAAAATTAAATGTACAGGATGCATTGCGTAAAAATAAACGCATACCCTTTATCATGTACGATGGTTTTTCCAGCAATATTTTAACGGGGGCAAAGGGTGCCAATCCTGATTCAATTTGCATCAGTCAACCGGGCGATAACGTGTTTGTGAATTCCGATTTTATAAATATGGCGCATCCTGAAAAATGGCGTCCGGATACGAATATGGCGCCATTTACCTGCAAATAGTTTTATCAGCAAATATTAAAAAAAACGTTTTAATTTTACTTACAAGCCTGTTTCATGCATAAGATATATTCTTTGATGCTGTTGATTTTTATGGGTATTGCCATTGCGGTAGTGGCCATACAAAGTTGTACCAGCCAATCGGGGCAGCAGGCAAATGCAATCGCCTCAAACGGCACATTTCAGTTTAAAGAAAAGCTTTCTGATTATGGGTTTTTTAAAAATAAACTCAATGCATTGGAACCGCAGGAAACTGTTGTACGGTATCAATTAAGTACCCCTTTATTTACTGATTATTCAATAAAGGACCGGTTTGTTTTTTTGCCCAGGGGTTCATCTGCAAAATATACAGCTACGGGTGTACTTGATTTCCCCGATTCAACCATCATCATTAAAAATTTTGCGTACACCAATACAGACCATCAAAAAATAATGATTGAAACAAGGCTGCTGGTAAAAGATCCTGCAGACAAAAAATGGAAGGCCATGGATTACCTGTGGAACGCCGCACAAACGGATGCAGTGAAGCATATTACAGGTGCCCAGGTGCCCATCACGTTACTGGATGACGAGGGCAATCCGATATCCACCACTTACCAGGTGCCCAATACCAACGATTGTAAACGATGCCATATTAACAACGATGTGCTTACACCCATCGGCCCCAAAGCAAGAAATCTAAATTTTACTATCAACGGGCAAACCGATAACCAGCTTGCACAATGGGCTTCAAAAGGCATGCTGTCTGGCTTGCCTGCTTTGGGCGAAGTGCAGCAGTTGCCTAACTGGAAAGATGACAAGCATTTTAGCCTGGAACAAAGAGCGAGGGCTTACCTGGATGTTAACTGTGCACACTGCCATATTAAAGGTGGCGATGCCTATAATACCGGCTTATTTTTAGAATATCAGCAAACCGATGCTTACAAATTGGGAGTGATGAAGGTGCCGGTATCTGCAGGTGGCGGAGCAGGTGGATTGAACTATGATATTGTTCCCGGTGATGCGGCGCATTCGATTATAGCGTACCGGATGAATAGCACTGAAACAGGTACGGCAATGCCAGAACTTGCCCGTACCGTAATCCATAAAGAAGGTGTGAAATTAATAACTGACTGGATCAGTCAGATGAAAAAACAGGTGAAATAAAATAATGATTATAGCAGTTTTTTTCTCCCTGGTCTGTGTATTCACCAGATACGTCCTCTGTAAAAAATTATTTCTCTTTTAAGCGGTGCATTACAAATGCTATATCCATTGGTTGATTTGATTAAAGTTCATATTTGCTAAGAGGCTGTGTCTGCTGAAAACACCGGCAACAAGAGCAATTCCAATAGGTAAATGAGCCATGGTTGCAGTATCATTTTTATGATAAACCAGTCGCAGGTCTACTTCTGTTTTCAATATTCTGAAAGTTGATTCTATCTCTCTGATGGGTTTGTTATGGATCATTCATTCCAATACTTCATCGGTATCTTTTAAATTTATGTTTAAAAAATAGACACCCAATTTATCATAACAAGTGTTACACTATAAGTCTGTCTCTTTAAAAAGGGTCAGTTCATTTTTATCTCTTTTATTGAGATGGCCGCTTCTTCATCTTTTTGCTCTCTGGCAGCATTGGTCCCAAAGCCAATATTTAAGAATATTTTATGGCAAACCCCGTCAAATTAAGTAAGATAACTTTCTACCAACCGGTAGTAAGCAGCAATATTTTTTATGTCGATTGTGTCTGAATGAAACCTATAAATACAATCGGGTATAAATTAAGCCATTGTTTCCCTTAGGGTCGTTTCACAGTATTGTGCAGCTGTTTCTTTGGTACCATTACTTATGGATTGCCGCCTTATCTAAAATTTTGCAGGTGGGCGCAAATATTTGCTATTTGCTTCCTTCAGATTTGCAGTAGCCACCACCACCCTTGTAATTGGCGAACGATAAGTACGGTAACTCCTGTTTGGGACTTACATCCTTTAGGTGATGAACATATCTGACAAACAAAAAGAGTTTAGTGAAGCTGCTTCACTAAACTCTTTTTGTACTTTGAGCAAAAATAGTTTTAACAGGTTTACCTGAAATTATTTTGCCAGTACTAAAAAATACATTATTTACAAATAATTAAATTTTATAGCAGACCTCATTTGCAGATCCGTATTACAAACTATCATCATGGAGTTATTGTTAAATTAATCACTTCCGTAGTAGGAACAATGCTTCCAATTCTTAAAACATCACTACCTTTTATGGCTCCTGTCAATATTAACTTAGCTGCCACGGTTGAACCTGGTGCAACGATGCCGGTTGGTAAAGTTATTGGAGCGATGGTTTTAACGGTGTTTCGAAGCACAACTACAGTACCGTTAATTGGTGCAGAACCTGCTCCGGTAATTGAATAATTTACGGTCACATCTTCTGTAAGCGCCGTTTTCATTTGTACTGTTATTTTTATAACTGAACCTTGTGCAGCCTTTATGCGTGCTTTTGAAGCTAATTCAACGTAAGGCGCTAAAGTATTAGTAAAATCGTAGGTATCTCCTACATAGCTTTTTTTACAACTGCTGAAGGTTATTATAAAACATGTACTGATCAATAAACAGATATTTTTCATTTGATTAATTTTAGAATTTTAAAGATCAAACCATTGCTTATCTGAATAAACCGGAGTAGGCTTTGGTAAGTTTGGATTTGCATTTGATTCATCTACAGAATATATATACCTGCGAATTAATGGCCCTGCAGTAGCACCAACCGGCAAGGCAAGCTGTGGTACTTCACTTCCATCAGGACCCGATCTTCTCCATTGGGTGAAAGCTTCAATTGGTCTGTCCATTAAATCAACCCATTGTTGCAGATGTATTTCTTTCACAGGGTCAGCTATTGTTGAAAGGTCAGGCACCTGGGTACTTATATAAGTAGAAGTGGCACCAGCGTCTGCACCGTAAAATAGCATTGCTGCCTGTAAACCCTGATTGTATAATGCCTGTGCCTTTGTGAAATCTTTTGTAACACCAAGGCCTCTTGCATACACTTCAGCTTCTAACAAGGAAAGTTCCTGATAAGTACATAATAAATCAGGTGCATCCTGCCGATACAGATAAGCGCTTATTTTTGCAGAATTAGCATCTGCTTCTTCTTCCGTTTGTGAACTAATATACCCGGTAGCTCCGGCAGGCTTATCAAAATAAATTGGTATTCTGGGATCTGTTGGTTTCATATAATCCAGTACATTTTTATTAGCAAAAAACCACTGATTTTCCCCGTTCGTATAAGTAGCCAATAATCGTTGTTTGGGATTTGAGTTGGTTGTAGTTGCGCCATATTTGAATAACCAATTATCTGTAGCATCATTTATCATGGAGGATGGATTTGCAACCATTGTTCCAATTTCAGCAGCTTTCGTCGGGTCTTTATCTACCATGGTCATCAAAATCTTAAATTTGATAGAATTTGCTGTTTTTATCCATTTGCTGATATCGCCGGCATAATAAATATCATAGTCTGAAATTTTTAGCGGATTAGCCGGATCAAGTGAAGCGATGGCACCATTTAATAATTTAAGCAAAGATTCAAAAACATCTTTTTGAGCATCAAATTTAGGGTAGGCTATTCCTGTTTTCCAGGCTTCAGTGTATGGGATGTCACCAAACATCAGCGAAGCTTCATACACTACTTGCGCTAAAACTATTTGACATTGAGCTACCCCATTTTTATTTCCGGCAGCTTCATAAGCCTTTATGGCTAAATTTAAATTATTACCTATTCTTTGATAATAGAAGGTCCAGGCGTTGTTTAAAGAAGTTGGACTTAAAACGTATATATTATCTTTTCCCCAACCAAAATTACCACCACTTGCAATAGTTTGGCTCATGAGTGCAATGGGAATATATATATCTCCCCCACTTCTGCTTTGATCCCAGTAAGTTACAGCATAGCCAAATAATAACTTTCCGTCAACACTGGTAGCGGTAGTTGGATCCGTGTTTATATCCAGATATTTTTTACAGGAGCTAAAAGCGGAAACTGTAAAAATCAAAAAAGTTATAATTAAATATTTATTAAATTTTTTCATATAAAATATTTTTTAAAGTGATAATCTTAAATTAAATCCAATTGACCGGGTAGAAGGAATGCTGTTAAATTCAACTCCCTCTCCAGAGCCGCCAGAGCCAAAAAAGTTTAATTCAGGGTCGATATGTGGTACAAAAGATTTTATGATCCAAAGGTTTCTGCCTTCCAAACCAAATTCCATTCCTTTAATAAAACCCTTTTTAAAAATACCGGAGGGTAAAGCAAAAGACAATCTTACTTCCCGCAGTTTTACAAAAGATGCATCAAAAACATTTCCTTCGGTATTAGATGTTGAAGAGTAATTTGCCCAAAAATCCTGCATGCTTTTTACCGGTGTGGTATTTGGTACAAATTTTCCTGTTCCATCATCCATAACACCTTTATCTATAAACACCTTATCTCTGTTTGCCAAAGTCTCAATTGCCGATCCGGATGCACGTAAACCTGAAACAGTTCCTGAATAAAAAACACCTCCTTTTCTAACATCAACCAAAAAATCCAGGGTTAAACCTTTATAAGAAAATGCATTTCTCAGGCCCCCTGTCCAGGCGGGATAAATATCTCCGAATCTGATACTTGGTGCTGTTTTTCTTAAGCCCGATACAGCATCAATTACAATATTATTATTAGGATCTCTTAACCAACCGGTACCATATAAACCAAACGTACCACCAATTGGAGCTTTAATTAATAAACTGCTGTAACCCGAAGCCAACGTGTAATCTTTTAAATTACCATAAAGCTGTTCTACGGTTTGTTTATTTTTAGCAAAATTTACATCAATGTTCCAGGTAAAGTTTTTGCTTCTGATGGGAACAAGATTTAGATCAACCTCAATGCCTTTGTTTCTTACCCCACCTGCATTTACATTATTATTTGTATACCCGGTAGAAGTTGGTACGATGATGGCAACAATTTGATTTTTTGTAAGGGTGTTATAATAAGTAAAACCTACGCCAACCCTATTGTTAAGAAATTTAAGATCCGTTCCAATTTCAAACGTATTTTGTTTTTGTGGTTGTAAAAGTAAATTGGGCAAAATACCCGGGCCGCCAAATGGAGTAGTTATAACGCCAAATGGAAATACAGTAGGTGCAGGAGAAATATACTGAACAAATACCGTAGTTGCAGGGGTGTAATTGAAGTTTAGATTATAAGGCAATTCATCGCTGCCAACACTTGCATAACCTGCTCTTATTTTACCATAGTTTAACCAATCAGGTTTTATTAACTGAGAAAATATTAAACTACCCGTTACAGAAGGATAGAAATAAGACCGGTTGGCAACTGGAAGTGTTGAAGAAATATCATTTCTACCCGTGATATCTAAAAATGCAAAATTTTTGTAGCTGATACTGGCGTCTCCATATAATGCAATTAATCTGCGTTGAGCATAACTATAAGTAGGGCTTCGCACTGCTGCATTTGAATAGGTATACAATAATGGAATAGTTAAGCCTGTTGACAAAACAGAGTTACCTCTGGAAAATCTGTCTAAAATATTATTACCCACTAATAATTTAAGTGCAAAATCGTGCACTTTGGTTTCTGCACTTATGGTTAAATCGTTGTTGGTTGTTCTGTTAAAAATATCTGTTGTGGTAAATTGACCGGGCAAAAATCCGGCGGTTCCATTTCTCACGGTACTAAAGCGGTTCTCGGTAAAAAAATCAACCCCTAAATTATCACTTACCGTTAACCAGTTAAAGGGTTTGTAGGCGAGTGTTGCGGTGCCTATTAACCTGTCTACATAATTATTATTTTGGTTATTTTGCATTATCCAATATGGATTATTACCGGTTTTATCTGTTGTTAAAAATCTTTGTGGGCCGGTTACCGGATCAGGAATTGGCAGGTAAACATTATTTCTAACATCATTTATATCAACCACTCTGGGTATTCCAAAAATTGATGAAACAATTGTATTTGAATTATTAGAAGCCTGGGCAGGCCTGCCGGTACCTTTAGTTTTTGTATAATTAACGGATACACGGGAAGACAATTTGCTCGAAAGATCTCTACCTGCATTTAAAGAGACTGAATATCTATCCAGTTTAGTTTCAGGTATGATACCTGTTTCTTTTACATTCGATAAGCTTAAACGAAAATCTGAATTTTCGCTACCACCTGAAAAGGCAACGTTATTAATGTACGACACACCCGTGTTGAAAAAATCAGCAACATTTCTGGGTTTGGCGCTCAATGTTACATCTCTGCCTAAAAAGTCTTTAAATTTAAGATCGGATACGCCGCTAATTTTTGGACCCCAGCCATTTGAATATTTTAAATCATACACACCATAGTTTCCCTGCGCATATTCATTTTGAAATTCCGGTATCTTTAAAATATTGTCGTATCTAACAGAAGAGTTAACAGATACACTTGTTTTTGAATTTTTTTTACCTTTTTTAGTGGTAATAATAATGGCACCATTTTTAGCCAAAGATCCATATAAGGCCGCCGCCGCGGCTCCTTTTAAAATAGTCATTGTTTCCACATCATCCGGATTGATATCTCCGGCTCTGTTACCATAGTCTACATTTGTTCCACCGGTACCGCCTCCGGCCGCATTATTATTTATAGGAAAACCATCAACAACAAATAACGGTTGATTATTGCCATCAAATGAGTTAGCCCCGCGGATAATAATTTTTGAAGAGCCTCCTAAAGTACCTGATGCAGAATTAATTCTTACTCCGGAAACCCTGCCAGCCAAAGAATTAATTACATTGGTTTCTCTTGCTTTTACTAAATCTTCTCCCTTAATTGTAGCAGTAGAGTAACCAACCGCTCTTTTATCTTTCGCAATACCCAATGCGGTTATTACTACTTCAGTTAAGTTTTGGCTACTACCTGATAAAATAACGGTGATTTCACTTTTTCCCACAATATTTACATCCTGGTTCACAAAATTTAAGGAGGAAAATAATAAGGTTTTTGCGGAGGGAGTAACTGTAATACTAAAATTACCATTTTCGTCTGACGTTGTGCCAGTTTTTGCCCCTTTTACAGCAATAGATGCTGTTGAAATTCCAATGCCTTGCTCGTTTGTTACCTTTCCTGAAACAGTCCTGTTTTGACTATTTGCATGAATCAGCAACAAAAAAATTACCGACAATGTTAGTACGATTTTTTTCATGAGATATGATTTTTAAATAAATAAACGGTGGGCGTTTTTTTTAAATAACCCAACTTAACAATATAATAACAAAAGGCACACATTTAAACAAAAATGCTGCATGATTGTTAAAAATAAATTAAAAAGTACACTTAAGTGGCGGGGTAATTTTCGATTTCACTAATATTTCAACTTTTTCTAAACCAATACCAATACCAGTTTGATCCTTATAAATGGTTTTAGGCCATCTTCATTTAAGTGCAGATTTTTTATTGGTATGCTGTTAAAAATTTATGTGTAACTAAATCCTTTTTCATAAAAAACCGGGAGATTTATAATAGTTGTGATTTGCTTTCAGAATATGCAAATACTTACTTAAATAACTGATAATTGATATAATAAGCCTTGTACTAAATTAAATAAAAGTCAAATTAGCAACAATAATGCAAGCATAATATTAAGTGCCTTTTAATCCCCTTTTTTACCTCTACTACTAACCTTTCAATCGCTGATAAAATCCTTAATTGATTTCTAATTTTGTACGGTAATTGTTTGAAAGAAGTATTAGTAGCAATAAATTATTTCTAGCTTTTTTTCTTATTGCTATTTAACATTGGTAGAATTAGGTTCCTGTGCCGCAACATATACCATCTATATCCCTCTACAAATTTGGGTTTAAGTTCCTGATTATTATTTTTTATGGAGATCATTATTGTAGCAGTAAGCAGGGGAAAAGGCGGCAATATGCTGTTAGATAATTTCATCTTGGCGCTGGATTGTTTTAAAAAGCGGTTACCTGCTGCGGGCCGATCGCTTTATAACAAGTTTTTACAATCAATTTTTTG
>NZ_JACMOO010000027.1 GCF_014377975.1 Ferruginibacter sp. | reverse complement strand
GCAATAATATTTTAATAAGCAGGGACAGTCGATCTATTTTGTATACAATAACCTCACATCTATAGCTGACATGGAACGATATTATTTTAAAACACAGGTTAATGGGTATAAATATTTTCAGGAGCTAAATACAATGAAATATGGGTAAGATATGCGGGAGTATATTGCGCCGGAAGCATCAGAAAAAATGCAGGTTGCCCATCAATAACCAAATTTTTAACCGGCGTTGATTATAGGAGGAAAGAAGCTGTCTCAAAAGCAATGTTTGGGCAGCTTCTTATTTATACAAGTTTTAGATAGGTTGCTGCCTAATATTTTTAACCCTTAAAAATTATAAGGGGTTGTGTATCCGATGGCTAAAAATCTTATCTTCAACGTATAAAAAAATAACGGGGCTTTCCAAAATTATAAATGATCATTTTACCGGCAGATTAGCTTTGCTCACCATTATTTTATTTATTTCTTATGATGAAAGTATCTGTTCTTTTTACCTTTTTGTTTCTCCCTTTCCTGGTTTTTTCACAGCATCCTGCTCCTGAAGAATTGTCTATTTCAAAGGCAGCCTTTACAACAAAAAAATTAAAAGGATCTCCCGATTTTTTAGCTGCCGATGGAGACGATGTATGGATTTTAAATACCGGCCGGGTGGAGAAACTTTCAGTCAAAAGCAAACAACCGGTTCTAACTGTTTATATTCCGGATGCATGCGGCGCATTGGTTGTGGGCTTTAATGCAGTATGGGTGGCAAGCTGCAGCCTGCAATCGGTTTACAGGATTGATAATAAAACAGGAAAAATTATCTGTAAAATACATTGTGGAATTGCGGATAGAGCGGGTGAAATAAGTCTGGCTGTTGGTGATAGCGCTGTATGGATTTTATCAGATAGCGCCGGTGTTTTATCACGAATAAATCCAGCGACAAATACTGTTGTGGCAAGGATAGCGGTATTGCCCAATTCCTATTGTGCGGTGTATGATTATAATGGAGTATGGATTACCAATACCAATGCCAATTCGGTTCAGCGGATTGACCCTAAAAAGAATGCAGTAACAGCAACTATCCCCGTTGGCAAAGCACCCAGGTTTCTTGCTGCGGGCGAAAATGGAATCTGGACCTTTAATCAAAGTGATGGCACCGTGAGTCATATTGATCCGTTGCTCAACGAAGTTATTTCGGAAATTGATACCAAAGTTCCGGGAACAGGTGGCGACATTACAACAGGCGCAGGCCGTATTTGGGTTCGTGCAAAATATGGCCGTTTGTTGCAGACCATTAATCCTGTAACGAATGTAGTAGAAACCATTTACAATCCTTTAGCCGGAAGCGGCGCAGTCAGGGTAACCAATCATTTTATATGGGTAACGGCCCATGATATTAATACCATCTGGATATTGAAGCGGTAAAGTTAAAATAACGGTCAGCGGCTTTGTTTAATAGCCGTGATAATTTTTTTTGTACGCCTGTTGGCTCTTGCATCATTAAGTGAAATAACAGCCCAGATTGCAGCGGTATCCAGCCAATAATGGTTAATTGAAGCAACAGGCAAATAATGCCGGTAAAAATTCTGCCTCTTAAAAAAAATGAAAGCCATGGAACCAAAATTGCAACAAATGTCATTTTTTATAAATTTGCCTGGTTTAAAAACAAGAAGGTTAAAAGATAGAAAAATTATTTGTACACTTTTTACTACTCCGTATAAAATACATAAACGGCCTGTCTTTGTTTTAAAAAAATGTATTGTATAAATGCTTTCTTTGGCCTGTAATCAAAAGTATGCTTAGTCTAAAATGAAACTGAAAATGGTTATTCATTTTCTGTGTAAATACATTCAAACAATAAAAATACTATCTTCAGATAATTGGGCGCATTCTTTTATCAACACTATATTTTATGATATTAAAAAGAAGAAATTTTATAAACCTTTCTGCCAGGTTAGTTGGCACAGGGGTGGTTGCAGGAATGAGTTCCTTTACCACCGGCAATACAGTAAAAGAAATAAAATCTACGGAAGATAAACAGCCACCCATCAGGGGAGGTGTAGTGCCCATCACAATAAAAGAAAGAGAAGCACGGATAGAAAAAGCACAACGGTTACTCACAGAACAAAAAATGGGGGCATTGGTACTGGAGTCAGGTACAAGCCTTGAATATTTTACCGGTATTACCTGGTGGCCCAGTGAACGGACTATGGTTGCCATCATTCCAGCAAAAGGAAAGGTGACCTATGTTTGCCCTGGCTTTGAAGAAGCCAGGTTTCGGGAATTGGTTACTATCGGCAACGAAGTACGGCCCTGGCAAGAAGATGAAAGTCCGTATAAAGTAATAACAGGTATTTTAAAGGATGCAGGCATTGGTTCCGGTAATATCGGTATAGAGGAAAGGGTTCGGTTTTTTATCATGGATGGGATAAGAAAAGAAGCGCCGCAGTTAAATTTTGTAAGTGGCGATACAGTTACGATGCCGTGCCGCATGATAAAATCATCGGCAGAAATTGCCCTGATGCAACAGGCAAATGATATTACTATTGCGGTCATCAAAGCATCCTTCAATCAGTTACGGGAGGGTATGACGCCGGCAGAACTATCGGCTGTGGTGGCTACAGCCTATCATACATTGGGCAATGTTTCAGGTGATGCGCTGGTACTTTTTGGAGCGGCTTCTGCTTTTCCGCACGGTAGCCGCCAACCACAAAAATTAAAGAAAGGTGATATAGTTTTAGTGGATAGTGGCTGCAAGGTGGAAGGCTATACCTCCGACATTACCCGTACCATTGTATTTGGGGATGAACCTGCCAAAAGACAAATAGAAATATGGAACCTTGAACAACAATCGCAGGCAGCAGGATTTGCTGCTGCAAAATTGGGTATGGCTTGCGAAAGGGTAGACGCTGCTGCCCGTAAAGTGCTGACAGATGCAGGTTTTGGGCCAGGTTATACATTGCCAGGATTGCCACATCGTACCGGCCATGGTATTGGTATGGATGGGCATGAGTGGGGCAATATGGTAAAAGGAAACCAACAGCTTTTGCAACCGGGAATGTGTTTTAGTGTGGAACCTACAATTTCAATTCCAGGTGAATTTGGTATACGGTTGGAAGATTGTGCATACATGACTGCCGAAGGCCCAAAATGGTTTTCTTTGCCCAGCAAATCTATTCATGAACCATTTGCTTAATGGATAATAACAACGATGTTTATTGAAGGTCATCATTTGCAAACGCCAAAACATGCTGACTATAAAATTTTTTTTTATTTGTTGTGGTTGATGGAAATTTTATTTCTTTTAACCACAATAACTATTCAATCTGGAGTGAGTGATTTATTTTTTTACGGTACTGATTCTTCTCTCTCAACTGAAATGCTGCATTCACCAATTAACGCGGCTAATGCCCCCACAGCAGCAAGTACCGGAGCCAGTACAGCGCCAACCACACCAATAGCAAGCGGAAAAGACATGACTTCTTTTCCGGTTTTATCGTGGATGGAAATTTTTCTTACATTTCCTTCTTCTATCAGGTCCTCAATCTTTTTGAGTAGCTGTTCACCTTTCACCATAAAGGTTTCATTAAACTTGGTTGCCATAATAATCTCCTTTTTGTTTAAAATTATTTATTAAAGTTCGTGTAAAAAATCACGGTCGCTGATGAAAAAATCAATGCAATCATCCAACCTTTCTTTCATCAAAAAATATTGTAAACAGGGTGTATATTTATGGATAAACCTACAATAAATAATCATCACATTTAAAAAAGAAAAGCATTTTTTAAGAATTATTTAGCATAATACCAGGAAGCAGTCTAAAATAGAATTTTCATTTACCATCTTGATGTTGGTGGACCCCAACCCCGGCTAACCGCCGTGGCCAGGATCCCCACCGGCCACGGCTTAAGATATAAGCCATGCCAAAAATCGAGTATAGACAGCTGCTGACAACGAAAACAAAAATGTATGTAATAAATAATATTTTGGGTTGTAAGCCTGCAATTTGTTGTTGTGTTATAACAAATAAATTTTAAAACAACATCTTTCTAACTTAGTTTTTTAACTTTTATATTTTTAAAATAAATAGGCGCCCCGGCATGTTTGCCCTGGAAACCAATGTGGCCATGCAGTGGCAGTATAGCCATCGGGTTGCTTAACCATGCCGGTATTTCCGATCCATCAGGATTGGTTTTGGCCGATGTATAAAGACCCATATTACATTCATTTACCAATACACCATTTAAAACGATCCATATCATTTTACCGCGGCAGGTGATGGTAAAATGGTTCCATTCACCCGGATGCTTCAGCGATTTATTTGTGGCAGCCTTATGGCCAAACACAGCCGCACATTGCCAGGTGGGTGAAACATTACTCCATTCCTTTGAATAGTCATCGGCAATTTGTATTTCTACTGAATGTGGTATCCAGTCTGCAAGGTCGGTGGCATGTACAATCACACCACTGTTGGTTCCGTCGGCAGTTTGAAAATCAAGATCAACTGCAAAATCATCATATTGGTCATTACTCCAAAGTGCTTCATCTTTTGAAGCAGTGAAGATGCCGGCTGAATCTTTCCACACACCTGCCGGAAAAATGGCATTGGAAAGATTTTTTTCAAAAACATTTGTCCAGCCTTTTTCTCCGGTGTTGGGATGTATGTAGGCCGTATCCTGCCCCAGGCAGGGCAATACACAAATACAAAAAAATCCAAACGCAAACAGGGTAATTTTTTTCATGTTGTATTTTTAAAAATGAGTTACTGTTTTAAACGGACAAATAATTTTGACTGATGTTGGTAAACAGCTACAATCAAAATGCTATTTTCCAAATGTAGGGATATTGTTTTAATGTGGAATCCGGTAATGTTTTTTTATTCGTTGCGGTGTCAGCATTTTTAAAATTGAAGATTATTGGTTAGTATATTTAGTTTCAAAACTATATATATATCAAAGGGAGGTGTTGCGGAGAAGTTGTATAAAAATAGAATTTTCATTTGCCATCCTGAGGTTGACGGGGCTAGCCATAGCCGGCAAAAAAGTACAATTTTACTTTTGTAAGTTTTGCTATTGGTGTGAAACTTTTTTAAGAATGTTGATTGTTGGGTTTTATTTAATTCTCTCTATCCTTGTGATATTAACAGTTCCGCAAATTCCTCCAATCGTGTAGGCAATTCTTACTTTCAGGGGTAAGCTATCATTTGTCATATTAAAATCAGCAGGTCTTGTACCAATATGGAAATACGCATTTTGCGAGCCGGGATTTGGATGACCGTCAAGCTCGATAAATGTTCCTCCCTCACAAGGGCCCACCCTAACATCGCCCCCAATAATAATAGCAGTACCATTAAAGGCAGGCAGGTCTTTTTTACATGCAGAATTTAAAAGTATGTATCCTAAAAGGATTGTATAATATAAAAGCCTACGTTTCATAAACATCTGACAATAAAAACCGGTAAAAGGTGGCATTTGAATGAATCAGGGCACCAGAAATAATACCGTGCGATAGATTATTTTAGAATGATTACTCTAATGCGGGGATTAGTAACGATAGGCAACATGTCTAATACCTGTTAACTGGGAAACCATAGTGTGAGTAAGTGTTAGCTTTATAGTGTCGTCAAATTAATGGCATTTACAAAGTAAGATTAAAGTAATTCTTGATTAAGTTTACAACACGTGAAGAACCGTATGAATCAGGAGGCATGCAGGGTTTTTTGCGGAGTTTGGAATTAAAAATCCCCTTGCTTATCCGACTGGCAGTAGTGGTTTTCTCGTCACTTTTTAAATTGTCCAATTTTGTTAAGTGTTTCTGTTAATTCTTCTACTTTGTGCGTGCCAATTAATAATTTTTTCTTGTCGATAAATTCAAGTTGCAAACCTTTGTCACCTGAAACATTAAATGCTTTTCCACTCCCCAAAATTTCCAGCCGTAAACCCCAACCACCATATTCAGTAATTGGATTGTATTGTCTGGTGAATGATTTTGATATTTTGTTCCAACCATAATATTTGAACGAAAAATGAAAGGGGAAAAATCTGACATAAACTCCGTCTTTTGTAATTCGAGTTTCGAGTTGGAAATTAATGCACAAAATTGTAAGAATTAAAATAAGTGCTTCTGTTAGCAGGAGTCCTAAATTGCTCATAGGCTTGTCACCAAATTGTTGTCCGCCTATGACTTGTTTAAAAATTCCAAATAAAATTAGTCCGTTTACTGCAATTAAAATTAGCCAAAGCCACCATTGCGAAAATTTTTGTTTTTCAGAAAATAGAATCTCGCTGTCCATTTGGTAATAATGTTAAATTGTTAGTCTATGTCGTCAAGTACCATTCCCGCCAACTCTTATGTTGCTACCAATAAAAATAAAGCATTACTTCAATACATCAAAAATAACCTGCTCTTCGAAACTGTGCAGATAATATGGGCAATCTGTAACAAGGTAAAGTTGACAATAAAATTTATAGAAGCATGCGGTCTGCGGTGGACAGGCCACCCAAAATACGCCACAAAGATGCTCTTTGCCTGGACAATAAAACCCGTTTAATCTGTTAAGATCAGCCCAATTTGCGTTTCTTATTACTATTAATTCGCCAGTAAAAACATATAAAATAATCCGGCCGAAACCAGCAAAAGTACAGTGATACCTGCTTTGGAAGAAATATTTGCCCTGCGGATCATGCTCATGATCAGGCCAATGGCCATTACAACCAAACCAATCCACACTAAATTTATATAAGGAAAAATATAGGCTTTCAAGGTTACAAAATCAATCATCTTATCCGATTCTTTTACACCGATTTTTATCTTTTTTTGGTCACTGCTTACCCCTGCAAATTTTATGTACAGGTTTTGTGCATACACGGTATCATCCACCTGCTTAATGCCCATACTGTCTATCAGTATCATAGGGGCTGCCCTGTAATGTTCTTTGTCGTTGTCTGTAATAATAAGGTTGGCCGTAACTGCAGGACCGGTAAGCGGTATTTTAAATTTATTGGTTGGCGGATTTTTAATCACGTCATTCAGTACCATAAAGCCTTTTGAATAAAAAATGGTATCGCCAATGGCAATCTCATGTATTTTAAAAGAACTGGTATCTTTCTCCCTGTCAGGATTTAACGCATACGAAATATAAGTAAATACATCATGCGATAAATAATTTTTTGTATCAGGGTTACTGCTCATGTTGTTATTTTTCATGAGGTAAACATCCGGACTCAATATAAATGATTCTGTAACTTTTTTGGTAGCGGCATCTATACGCTGAAACAATAAATGATAAAAGCGTTTACCGGTTTCAAGGCCCGCACTATCATTTAAAAAAGTAACATCGTAGGGTCCCATTTTTTTTGGAACCTGTTTTATGAGGTTAATATTTTCGGCAGCAACATCCTGTTGTTTGGTGAGCGGATCAATGCCCATGGGGATATTAAAATCTTTAAATTTTTCTGTACTGATCACTTCTTTATTTCCTGCAGAAATAAGCATTCCTGCAATCATTAAAGTAAATCCCAAATGTGCAATGGAAGCACCCGCACCTTTTAGTTTACCGTTTAATCCGCTCCAGATATATCCTGCGTTGGATATTACTGAATAGATAGATGCAAATAATGCAATGTACAAAGCAATTAAAAAGCCTGGGCCCTGTTTGTAATAGGTGAGCGGGTAAAATACCGCCAGCAAAGCAGTGATAATTACAGCAATCAATGTTGGCACTGCAAGCTTTTTAACCGTGTAGGCCGTAGGGGTTTTTTTATATTTTAAATACTGTGTGACAGCGCTTAACAAACCAATGATAACGGCTACCAGCACCATCACCTTGTTATAGGAAAATTCTACATCTTCGGGCGGTGCCATTTTGGTGCCGAACACTGAATTGATAACCGGTGTAGATGTTTTGGCAATAATAAATAACGCAGATAAAAAGAAAACCAGTGAACCAATAAACATCCAGAATTCACGGGAACTGGTAGCCTCTTCGGTATGTATTGCCGGAATTTTTTTGAAATTGATAAAGAACAATGTAAGCGACGATACAGTAAATATAGCGAGAAAGGAAAAAATTAAAATATTCATGGCCCTGCCTGCTTCAGTAAAAGCATGTACGGAGGTATCGCCCAAAATACCCGTTCTGGTTAAAAAAGTACTGTATAAAACAAAAACAAAAGTGAGTATCGCAAATAAATAACTAGCCCTGAGGGAATGCCCGGTAGCCTTATACACCACCATGGTGTGCAGCCCGGCAATTAATATCAGCCAGGGAACTAAGGATGCATTTTCAACAGGGTCCCATGCCCAGTAACCACCAAACGATAAAGATTCATAGGCCCATTTTCCACCCATCATAATACCCACACCCAGCACTGCGGCGCTAAATAATGCGTAGGGTAGTGCGGGCTTTACCCAATCACCAAAACGTTTTGTTTGCAGTCCCGCATAGGCAAAGGCAAAAGGCACAATGGTAGAGGCAAAGCCCAAAAATAATATGGGCGGATGTATTACCATCCAGTAGTTGCGCAATAAAACATTTAAGCCAACGCCGTCTTTTATTAAACTTAAATAATCAGACCGTCCAAAAATGGGGCCGTTGATTTCGTTCCTCGTTAATACAAACGGACTATTACCAAACTTGGTACCCAGGATGTACAATCCCATAATCATCATGGCTAAAAATACCTGTGCCAGACTTACCACCGACATCACAGGTGCTTCCCAGTCTTTTGTTTTGTTGATAAGAATTATACCCAGCACACAATGCCAGATGGACCATAATAAAAAACTACCGCTCTGGTCTTCCCAGATACATGCCAGCAAGTATTTATATTCCAGTTCTTTGGAAGTGTGTTTGTAAGCATACAGGTATTCCAGATAATGATGCGAACAGATGTAAAAAATGCAGCTGAATACAGCAAACACGGCGGCACATTGTATAAAAAAACTTATCCTGGCATATTTGATCCACGATAATTTTTCGCCTGCATCTTTTTTTGTAGCAGCAATGGCATAGGAAATGGTGGCAAGCAGCGAGGCTGTAAAAGCAACTAGTATTAAACTATGACCTAAGGTTCCAATCCACAAATGTTCTCCTTCAAATTGCATGGGCTTTTTTTAATATATATTTTTTAAAGAGAGGGCTGGAAGAATTATTAATGAATAATTAACAATTAAAAATTAATAATTGAAGAGAGATGACTCAAAACGACAAAGTTTTAATAACGTATGATTCAAAATTCATAACTCAAAACTTATTTGCTTTCCACAATCGTTTTCTCTTCAACCGTTTGTTCCAACACTTTTTTATCATCTTTGTATTTGCTGGGACATTTTAATAAGATGTCGCTGCATTCAAAAACATCACCCTGCATTTTGCCTTTCAACACTATTCTTTCACTTTGTTCCAGCTCTGCCGGTTTGGTATTGTGGTATACTACTTTTGTAGCATTACCCAGACTGTCTTTGGCTATAAAGGAAAGGTAATTCGGATTTTTTGCAGGATCATAGTCCAGTGGAATGGTTCTGTCTAACCGGGCAATCAGGTGCACAAATTTTCCTTGTTTCTGCCGGGCAGAAGCAACGGTGTCATAAGTTGAAAAATCAACGGAGAGCATAATCAGTGTTCCGATGGCGATGGCAATAACAACTAAAAGAACGATGTGTGTTTTTTTCATAACTATAATTTGACGCCGCAAAGGTAACGCAAAACGTCTGTTATTTATTTAATAATATCGATGACAACTATCATAATACAGCCATATTCCGGTGCATATCTTTTAACAATATCCGTTTTCTTTTGTTGGCCATCTGCTATCTTTGCTACCGTTTTGCATGTGTATAAATGGCAAAATAAATTAATTAATCTTTTGTAATGACAGACCTTTCTCAGTTTGATCCCAATTCGGTTGGCAACCCGAACAACAATATTTTTGGTTTACCCTTTAAAGAAGAAGAAGCCCGCCTGATAATAGTACCCATTCCATGGGAAGTTACCGTAAGCTACAATGCTGGTACAGCAAGGGCTCCGGAGCATGTGTTTAAAGCAAGTCTGCAGGTAGATATTTTTGACCCTGAATTGAAAGATGCCTGGAAGCAGGGGTTTTTTATGCGTCCCTGCGATAAAAAGATATTGATGAAGAGCGACTACCTGCGTAAAGAGGCCGAATTATATATTAATTACATAGCCGAAGGTGAAGAGGTGAAGGATAACAAGTTTATGTGCAAAACACTGAAGGAAGTAAATGCGGGAAGTATTTTTTTAAACGACTGGGTATTTGAACAAACGAAAGACCTGTTGAATGCAGGAAAATTAGTTGGATTACTGGGAGGCGACCATAGTACTCCCCTGGGATTTTTTAAAGCCATTGCCGAAAAGCATGGTGATTTTGGCATTTTACAAATTGATGCACATTGCGATCTTAGAAAAGCGTATGAGAATTTCAATTACTCACATGCGTCCATCATGTACAATGCATTGGAAGAAATTCCGCAGTTGACTAAATTAGTACAGGTGGGGATAAGAGATTATTGTGAGGAAGAATGGGATTATATTGAGGCCAACAAGCAAAGAGTGATTACTTATTTTGATAAAGACATCCGGGAGCGCCAGTATGAAGGGCAAACCTGGCAGGTTATTGCCAGGGAAATAATCAGCCGGTTACCGCAAATAGTGTTCATCAGTTTTGATATTGACGGACTGGATCCAAAATTATGTCCGCATACCGGTACGCCTGTACAAGGTGGTTTTGAAACCGAGCAACTATTTTACTTATTTAAATTATTAATGCAAAGCGGTCGCAAAATAGTAGGCTTCGATTTAAATGAGGTAGGGGTAAGCCACAACGAATGGGATGAAAATGTTGGTGCAAGATGCCTGTTTAAATTGTGCAGCATGCTAGTTGTTTCTAATCCCGCATAATGTTTATTTATTACACGAATTATGATTTATTCCAAGGGTTAATCATCGAAACGGTTATTTTAAGCACAACCTAACGCTGATTTGTAGTAAAATAGTCAGGAGAAAAACGCCCTGGATAATTGCTTTACTGTTTGGTTTTTGTGTTCATTAAAATGGTTGAGACACTATACAGGAAATGAATTATGTACACATTCACTATAAAAGATACCGGCACTGATATTAATATTGTAGTAACAAGAAGTTTGCTGGCACTTTCGGGTATTGCATCTTTGTTATACCATGGCCACGCTTATTATTACATTAATATTCTGGCATCAATCATATTATTTATTGCAGCATTTTTTGCAAGCCGGTTGTTGGTACAATATAAAATTTCTACTGCCTTGTTGTTAGGCTTAGCCGCGTTGATGGTGTTTATTGCCACACTTTTTATTCCCTTTGCGGCCTTGTTGATTTTATATGGCTTGCTGGTAAAAAAAATATACCAGGTTCCGGTGGTAAATGTAAATTCCGAAGGGGTACATATCATAAAAGCATTTGGCAATACCGATCACAACTGGGATGAATTCAACAATATTGTTTTAAAAGATAACCTGCTTACGCTGGATTTTACCAATAATAAATTACTGCAACTTACCATTGCAGACGACAGCCTTACCGTAGATGAGTATAGCTTTAATATTTTTTGTAGTGGTTTTATTGGTATTTGATTTTGTAAAAATGTAGTGATCCCGGCGATGGTTATAAAACGGGCCAGCGGTTGGGGCAACTTGCAGTAAGAGTCAACATACTGTTTCAGCCATTACTTCGCCATCTTTATTATTATTTTATTTATGGAATTTTTACCCGTTGGCATCTGTACCAAAAACTACCGCTATGCCAGCCCATTACTCCCTGCCGGTAATTCATCCTCCTTTTGAATTACTGAAGCGTTCGGCACCCATACTGCATTTTATTGCAGCCTCTGTTATATTGATCAATGGCCTGCATCATTTTAATATTCATCATGCCAGTAAAATAATCTGTTATTGCCAGTTGCTGATTGCAGCGGATGTATACCTGCTTTTGTTTTTTGTAGCCATTGGTGTACTCAGGGATGCAACACAGGTAAATTGTATTTTTCGCTTTATTGAAATGATGACCCTGATGGGCATTGGCCTTTTGCTAATCAGTGATGGACATACTTTTTTAGGTACAGTACATTTTTTATTATTCTCGGGATATGCACTTATTTTTTTTAGGGAATACCGGATATTGCATTCAGAAGCGGTTGATATTAGCCGAACAGGTATTACTATTCCTAATTTTGTAGCAGATGCGGAAATTAGCTGGCAGGATATAAAAATGGTAATTCCAAAATACCATTGTATTTTAATTGAAACTTTCCGCCATAAAAAAATACTGTTTCAACTACGTACCAATTTAAAAATTGAGGAACTGCAACAAATTGACGAATTTTGCAGACAACACCAATGTACTGTTTAGTAAGCCAGGAATATTATCCGTTCTGAAAAATTATCCAGTAAAAAATTATCAATTATTATGACTCCTTACATTTTATACTCCGATGGAGACGGAAACATCTTTGAAGACACATCACTTTATGTAACTGGCCGCAGTGGCTGGGATGCATTGCCCATTGAGGAAAGCGACTGGATAGAATTACCCGATGGCGGTAATTTGTATGAACTACCCGGCCGCAAAGGAATTGGCATTGATGTAAAAACCGGCGATATGCGGTTGTGTGAAAAAGGATGGGCTGTAGCAGCCTTTATTCCGCCTGCACACACGGGTCTTTACATGGCAGCTTATGAAACAGCGCAGGATGCGCCCACACTTCCCTTATTTTGTTATACGGCTGCCGGCTGGTGGGATAATAAATTTTATGTACCTGCTGTACGCATAGAAAATGATATCCGCCAGGAATGTGAAGGCTATGATGAAGCGGAGATCGCAAACGGTACAGACTACCTCTTAAAAACCTATCCACACAACCGGTTGGTAAAACATTTAATGGAAAATTGTTGTCTTACCTATAATTGTCCTGCCGCAAGAAATTTAGCCATGGGCAGATGGGAGTGCCCTGTCCCTTCTTCACCCGCCTGTAATGCCAACTGCATTGGCTGTATCAGTTTTCAGCCGGTAGAAGAAACCATTGTAAGTACGCAAGACCGGTTAACCTTCAGGCCTACGCCCGAAGAAATTACAGAGTTCACCGTACCGCATTTGGAAACCGCTCCATTTCCAATTATAAGCTTTGGGCAAGGCTGTGAAGGCGAGCCTTTACTGATGTGGGAAACCATCCGCGACAGTATTGTTGAAATACGAAAGCATACCCAAAAAGGAAGCATCAATATTAATACCAACGGCAGCAAGCCCGATGCTGTAAAAGCCTTGTGCGAAGCGGGTTTAAACAGTATGCGGGTAAGTACCAACTCGGCCCGTGAAAGCGTTTACATGCCTTACTACCGCCCTAATAATTATGTGTTTGCCGACTTAATTGAAAGCCTTAAAGTAATGCGTAGTTATGGTGGCTGGACGAGCATAAATTACTTTGTTTTTCCTGGTATGACGGATAGTATTGAAGAATATGAAGCCTTAAGAAAACTGATAAAAGAAACTGACCTCTGCATGATACAGTGGCGTAATTTTAATATTGATCCCGATTGGTACCTGGGTAAAATTGGTGTTACCGAAACAGGGGAATGCATGGGTGTAAAGCAACTGATGGAACTGATACGGGAAGAATTTCCTGATGTAAAGTTTGGTTATTTTAATCCTTCAATTGAAAGAATTAAAGGAGATTTTGAAGTAGATTTTGCTCATTGATTTTATTTAATAAAAATAGGTTAATAAAAAGCCACCAGGATAACTGGTGGCCTCCCGGCGATTTATGCCAGGCAGATTATTTGTTGAACATTCGGTTAACGCGCTGTTACCGAAGGTGCCCATGATTGATCTGTAGATTGCATGAATACCTCCTTTTTATTTGATGAAAAATAAAGTTAAGGATTTTTGCAAATACAATCATCACTTGTGGAAACCTTAACAACTAATTTTACTAAACAAACAGCTCATATTTCTAATTTCTCCAGCACCAAAAGCGTTTCTAAAAACTCATTCCAGGATGCCTGCCATTTTTCTTTTGCAGTACTTATTTTTTCATTATTCTCTGTACTGCCAGTACCTTTTGTTTTCATATATTCTTCCAGTTTGGCCAATGTTTCCTTATTTAATTCTTCCAGGTGTTTTGTATGTTCCATAATACTTTTTTTATAAATTTTTAATACCCTAAAATTACTTTGTTTAAATTGAACGGCGTTTTTTTTAATGCGTTAGAAGCTAAATTTTTTCGGTGAAGGTGATAAACTGATTTAAGCGCATACAGTAATACATTGCAAATAAATAAAAAAAAGGAACGTAACTTTTAGAAAAGCCGGAGAATAATACTTAGCACGCCTTTACGCCGGATAAAAAATTTTCCATCTTTCCACAAAAGTCTGAAAAGTAACCATTACTTTGAATGCGATAAAAACCAGAGGAAATCTTTTTCAATGGATGTTAGCAAAGGCACATAATAAAGAGATCGGTTTTGCCCACTTCTTTTTGCGTAGTATTCATGAAGCGGCAAGGCAATTTATTTAAATGATTTGTATGGTAAAGATGTTTACAGAAAACAGGATATTGGTAAATTTTTTTTAGAAAAAATAATTCCATGGTTAAAAAACAGCGATTGTAAAAAACTGCGCTGGCAGGGTTCTAAATGGAATATTTCTGCCATTGATTTCTACAAAAAAATGAATGTCACTATTGATGAAACAGATATCAACTGCAATTTGCTTCTGGTGTAAAATAAAACCCCGGTGAACAAAAAAGGAGACGGCTATTCAGTTATCTTTGGAGCAACCAAAAAGCTTGTTATATGAAATTTTATTTACTAATCGGTTGTATTTATTTTATTGCTATCGCATCCGTTGGTGCACAGAATCTGGTCTTCAAAGCCAATGCCTTCCTCAATATGCTGGAAACTGCACAACGTGCCAAAGCCTTGTATCCATTTGATACAACAGAACGTTACCGCTTTCACTATGTTCCGCAGGATGACCGTAAAGGAATTTCTTTTAATGAACTTACTCCTGCCCAGCGGGAAGCCGCCATAGCGTTGTTAAAGACTTGCCTTACCCCTGAAACCGTTAATAAGGTGCAGGAAATTATGCTGCTCGATAATGTGTTGAAAGAACTGGAACATCAAAAGCCGGAGAGCCATTACCGTGATCCGCTTAAATATTTTGTAACCATTTTTGGTGTGCCTGCAGCTGGTAATACCTGGGGCTGGCGATTTGAAGGACATCACATTTCCTTTCATTTTTCTGCCAGCAACAATCAATTGGTAGCTGCTACGCCCGGTTTCATAGGCGATAATCCTGCCATTGTATTAAGTGGTGAACAAAAAGGAAAAGAGGTTTTAAAAGACGAAACAGACAAGGGGTTTGCATTGGTGCAAGCCTTATCACCGGAGGAATTAAAAAAAGCGCTTACTGATACCATTGTGCCAAAAGATGTTGTGACTGTAAATAACCGGCAGGCGATGATTAACCAGCCTGCAGGAATCCGTTATTCAGAACTATCCCCTGCCAATAAGCAGCGTATGCTGCAACTGCTAAATTTGTATGTGCATCGTTACACTACACTGTTTGCAGAAACCATGCTGAAGGAAATTCAGACAGCCGGGCTGGATAATCTATGGTTTACCTGGATAGGTTATACTGATCATATTTTTGGAAAGCCTTGTTATTACCGCATACAAGGCCCTACAATAATTATAGAATACGATAATACACAAAACAACGCCAACCATATTCATACGGTGGTAAGAGATCTTAAAATTGATTTTGGCGGAGATCCATTGCTGGAACATTACAGGCAAAGCCATCAATAAATATTAGTCAGCATTCCATAGTAAAATTAAAATTTCTTTTTAAAAGGTATGACAGCAGAAATAAATCAGTCTTTTCCAGAGGTATATAATGCAATGATGGAAGCCACAGCGGCTACTGGATTTTCTATGGCCTCTGATCTATTAACCTGTTCATTATTGCGTACACTGGCGGCTTCAAAACCAGCAGGTAAAATGCTGGAACTGGGCACAGGCACCGGGCTTTCTACGTCCTGGATATTAGATGGAATGGATGAACAATCTTCATTAATTTCAGTTGACAATGATCCGGTGTTTTTAAACATCGCTGATAATTTTTTAAAAGACGATCACCGGCTGCAATTAATTACTGCTGATGGCGGGCAATGGGTAGAAACCAACAGACATAAAAAATTTGATTACATTTTTGCAGATACCTGGCACGGCAAATACCTGATGCTGGATGAAGTACTGGCCATGTTAAACCCCGGTGCACTGTACATTATTGATGATATGCTGCCACAACCAAACTGGCCGGAAGGCCACCAGGAAAAGGCAGTAAAGCTGGTGAATGATTTGGCTGCCAAACCCGATTTGTTGCTTACCAAACAAGTGTGGGCAACAGGTATTATAATTGCAGTAAAAAAATAATGCATCCTGTTTTACATGTGGCAATAATTTTTAGTGGTTATATTATTTATAATTCCAAATAGCGGCGTTGAATGAAAACTTTTTATAAGATCATCCTTTTGACATTTTTAATAAGTTGTATAAACACAACTTTTGCACAACAAAATAAACTGCTCAGCGGGCAACAGCCACAACTTAGCATTGACAATTCGGGTATCATAAGAATGGTGTATGGAGAAGATGATAAAATATACTGTGCCAGTTCAAAAGACAATGGCCAGTCATTCCCGGATATACAATTGGTTGCTACGGTAAAAGACATGCACCTTGGAATGTCGAGAGGCCCGCAGTTGGCCAGCTCAAAAAATTATTCCATGATTGCGGCCATCGATAAAAAAGGATCGGTGCATATTTTTAAGTTGTCGCATGCCACCGGTAAATGGATGCAGACCGGCCTGGCCAACGATATTACCAATAGCGCACCCGAAGGATTAATGAATATTGCGGCGGATAACAATGATAATTTTTTTGCGGTATGGCTGGACACCCGGGCGGATAAAAAAAATAAGATTTGCTTTGCCAAAACCACCAGCCAGGGACACACCTGGACCGCCAATAAAATGGCCTATATTTCACCGGATAAAACGGTGTGCGAATGTTGCAAACCCAGCATTGCAGTCAACGGATCAAAAGTATTCATTCAGTTCAGAAACTGGTTAAACGGTTCCAGGGACCTTTATTTATTATCATCGGATAATGGCGGCAACACATTTAACCAACCGGTAAAATTGGGCAACGGCACCTGGAAATTAAAAGGCTGCCCCATGGATGGCGGTGGGTTAGTAGTAAGTGAAAAAAATGAGGTTACCACTGTTTGGCGAAGGGAGGATAAAATATATTATTCAAAACCAGGCGAGCCTGAAATTGAAATTGCAACAGGACGCAACTGTAGTATCTCCAACCCACGCCAGCCGGTTATTACATGGCAGCAAGGCGACAACTTAAAAATAAAAGACGTCAATAAAGGTGATATACTGGAAGCTGGCAAAGGAGCTTTTTTAAAATCCATCAGCACAAAAGATAATAAAATATTTTGTGCCTGGGAAACTGATGGCCATATTGCGTTTGCCAGAATGTAAGGTTTGCCAGATATTGTAGTATATGACAGGCAATCAATATTAATAATTACACAGGACATGCGGGATATGATAGAAACACGGATAATACTGATTTTGATTAATGCTACAGAGACTGATATCCAGTGATAAATTTCCGCCAAACATTTCAATAAAAAGTACAGTAGCGAATTGGGAAAGAGTACCAAAAAGATAAAATGTACAATGGTGCGACGCCAATGAAGTTTCACATAGCTGTGTATTGGCCGGGCTCACAAAAAAAATATTACGGAGATGTAACTTAAAATAACAAACCGGGTGCCGTACATGCAACCCGGTTTGTTGTAAAACAGCAGTTATTTTAAAAAGTAAATCTTGCAGAAACGCCTATAGCACTGGCATCAAAACCTACATTGGTAATGATGTTTAATTCTGGTTTCCAGTCGAGAGAAATGTTGAGGGGTACCTGGTCAAATTTATAATCCAGCCCTGCAATACCTGCTGCACCAATAAAAGTTGTGCTATACCGGAAGGCAGCATAACCGCCCGCACCAACAAACCAGTGAAGGTGATCTACCGATTCAATGGGATGGTGCCACTCATACAAAGCACACAAGCCAAGGCCATTGCTGATACCTATAATACCTTCTATAGCACTGGTTTCATTTAAAAAATGTTTTAGGGTAAAACCTGGAGAAATGGCGGGTGAATTTGGCCCAAGGCGGATACCTACGGCATTTTGATACTCCTGTGCTGTTGCCGAAAATACAATTACAGTAAGGATACTAAATAATACAATAATTTTTTTCATGTTAACTCTTAAACGGTTATTAATAATTTAAATATTTAGTTAGCCCAGGGTAATTATTTTGCAATAATACAATTGTATAAGGCTCAAAAAACAAATTATTTTGTTAAGGCTTTGCAAAAAATGAGTCGGTAATATTGCACTGACTGTATTTAGCGGTTATGCTTATATTCACGTTTTCAAAAAATTAATACGGCACAAAATATTTATGAGATGTACATTATTTATATTTATTGCCGTATGTTTTTTATCGGCAGCCAGCTTTGGCCATCAACAGGGTACACGGTTTAAGGCACTGGTACTTTTTGAAAATGGTGGACACCATATTGCTTATTCCATGGAAGCAAAACGGTGGCTTAACCAATTGGCGGCAGACAGCAATTTTTCGGTTACCTACATAAACAATACAGATTCAATTACTGAAAATTACCTGGCGAAGTATCAGTTATTTATTCAATTAGATTATCCGCCCTATGGCTGGAAAGCGGCAGCAGTCGGGGCTTTTGAAAACTATATTGAACAAGGGAAAGGAGGATGGATTGGTTTTCACCATGCCAGTTTACTAGGCGAATTTGATGGATATTCTATATGGCCATGGTTCCGCGATTTTATGGGTGGTATACGTTTTACAAATTATATTCCTGGTTTTGCAAATGGTATTGTGCAGGTAGAAGACAGCCTTCATCCTTGTATGAAAAATATACCCGGCCAGTTTACAATTGATAAAGAAGAATGGTATACCTACGATAAAAGTCCGCGGGAAAATGTACATGTAATTGCACGTGTTAACGAATTAACCTATAATCCTGCATCGGCAATTAAAATGGGCGATCACCCGGTAATATGGAGCAATACAAAATATGCCGCCAGAAACATTTATATATTTATGGGTCATTCACCGGAATTATTTACCAAT
>NZ_JACMOO010000233.1 GCF_014377975.1 Ferruginibacter sp. | reverse complement strand
ATGCATTTCGCACATAAAAAACCCGGTCACAAAAGTGATCCGGATCCTTTACGATTGCTTGCCAGCTATGTTATAAATCTTTCTTTTTATGAAGAAAAATTTAATTGATCTATCTTAAAAACAACATTTCCCTGTACTTAGGCAGTAACCAATGAGAATCATCAACCAGTAATTCTAACTTATCAACATGGTAGCGGATTGTATCAAAGTACTTGCCTTTAATGTTATCGCAGTAGGCTATTGCTTTTTCCCGGGTATCCGTTATTTTATTCGCCGTTTTTCTTTCTTCAATCATGCTTCTTACACCTGTACTCATGGCATTGATATGGTTACTGATTTCGCCCAAAATACTTAACTGGTTTGAGTAAGAAGCTTCATCAAGCCCAGCCGCTTTTAACCCGTTAATATTTGTAATCAAAATATTCTGATATTTAACAGCAGAAGGTAAAATCAGTGAGGTAGCCAGTTCGCCCATTGTTCTTGCTTCAATCTGTACTTTTTTAATGTACGCTTCCAGCATAATTTCGTGGCGGGCTTCTAATTCAGCATGTGTGTATATTTCATTGCTTGCAAACAGGTGTTTTGATAAATCTGTCAGGTATGCATCTAAAGCCAGTGGTGTAGTTTTTATATTGGGCAACCCTCTTTTTTCTGCTTCAACTGCCCATTCTTCGCTATAGCCATCTCCTTCAAATAAAACTGTTTTACTTTCAACAATATATTTTTGAATTACCTGCATAATGGCAATTTCTTTCTTATCTCCTTTTTCAATATGCGCATCAACATCTTTTTTAAATTGCTTTAATGTTTCAGCAACAATTGAATTTAAAACGGTCATCGCATTGGCACAATTGGCTGCAGAACCTACCGCACGAAACTCGAACTTATTACCTGTAAAGGCAAAAGGAGAAGTACGGTTTCTGTCGGTGTTATCCAGCATTAGTTCCGGAATGGTTTTATGAATATCCAGCTTTAGCATTGCTTCGTCCTGTTCATCAAACTTACCACCCACGCGAGTTTCAACCTGGTTCAAAACTTCTGTAAGGTATTTACCAATAAATATGGAAATGATTGCCGGAGGTGCTTCGTTGGCTCCAAGACGGTGATCGTTTCCTGCGCTTGCAATAGATGCTCTTAACAAACCTGCATAATCGTGAACTGCTTTGATAGTATTAACAAAGAAAGTTAAAAACATCAGGTTGGTTTTGGGAGTTTTACCGGGTGCCAGTAGGTTAACGCCGGTATCTGTAGCAATACTCCAGTTATTGTGTTTACCGCTTCCATTAATGCCGGCAAAAGGTTTTTCGTGTAATAATACAATTAAACTATGACGCTTGGCTACCCTTGTCATCACGTCCATTAATAAGGTATTGTGATCTACCGCTAAGTTGGCTTCCTCATATATAGGAGCACATTCAAACTGAGAAGGTGCTACTTCATTGTGCCTTGTACGTAAAGGAATACCCAGTTTATAGGCTTCCTGTTCGTAATCTCTCATAAAAGCGTAGATCCTTTCAGGGATAGCGCCAAAATAATGATCTTCCAGTTGTTGTCCCTTGGCAGGTGCATGTCCAAAAACGGTACGACCTGTCATTACAATATCAGGGCGGGCATTTACCATGGCTGCATCAATTACAAAATATTCCTGTTCCCAGCCTAATGTTGCGGTTACTTTCGTAACGTTTTTATCAAAATACTGGCAAACATCAACTGCGGCCTTATCCAATGCAACCAATGCTTTTATTAATGGTGTTTTTGCATCTAAACTTTCGCCGGTATAACTTACAAAAATGGTAGGAATACACAATGTTTTACCATTGCCTATTTCCATAATAAATGGTGGTGAAGATGGATCCCAGGCAGTATAACCCCGGGCTTCAAAAGTTGCCCTTAAGCCGCCGGATGGAAAAGAAGATGCGTCTGGTTCCTGCTGTATTAAGGCAGCACCTTCAAACTCTTCAATAGGTGTACCATCTCCTTTTAAAGTAAAAAACGAATCATGCTTTTCGGCAGAAAGATCGGTTAACGGCTGAAACCAGTGCGTATAATGAGTAACGCCTTTACTTTCGGCCCAGGCCCTTAAGCCATTCGCAATCTGGCTGCCCATATTGCGATCAATTTTTTTACCGCTTTTTATTGAAGCCAATAAACTTTTGTATGCTTCATCACTCAAAAACTGACGGGCAGTTTTATGAGTAAATACATTTTCACCGAAGATTCCCGTAATTTTTGTAGATGCTTTTACGGCAACACTTTGGTTCGTTGACAAATTGTCAATTGCCTTAAAACGAAGTGATTGCATTGTTTTTTAGATTTAGAACTTGCAAAATAGTCTTTAAATTCTAAATAAATCAAATAATTCTTACATTTTTTAGATTTTTTACCTAAAAATAGTTAAAATGTAAATATGGCATTATTTTTTCATGTTAAAAATGGCTTTCACATTAATCCAACGAATACTGCAAATAATTGGAGTGAGAATAAAAGGAAGAAAAATGGAACGGTAGCGAACAATGGCCCCAATAACCGGAACAGTATAGCCTATGATAAGTAAAACAGTGAAGCTAAAAAAGTATCCGAAAATAATAAATGGGTCTGTTGTTGTTTTTTTATTTCTGTAAAAAATAAACAGTACCAATAGTAATTGATAACAAAATAATTCTACGACTAGCGGTAATAACGAACGGGATCGTTTACTATCGGTAAATAGAGGCCTCAATAAACTGTGATTAATTGCCTGGGGAGCATTGTGCACAAAACTTTTAAAAGCAGGCAGCAAAGTATCTGTTGCTATGTAAGTTGCGGAAGTTGTAAGATGGTTAAAAGCCACTTGCTTGTTTACCAGTTTATTGGGTAAATTTAAACCGGCTGAAACTAACCCTACATTAAAAAAAATGATTATTCCTGTTACATAAGTTATAAAAAAGGTCAGCAACGGAGGATACTTTTTGACCACACATACTATCCAGGCAAAGGCTGCGGGCAAAAATGCCAGTAAAACATAATTGCGCTGTAAAAACATAAAACCTAATGCCAATAATATATATATACTTCTTTTTATGGTAAATCCCGATGTATTTAAAGCCACATAAATATTATAAACTGCAATGCCAATTGCGGCCAGAATTACACCGTCTTTGTGAATGGTGCTGCTAAAAAATATTAAAGAAGGCAATAAAAAACAGGTACCTGTCAGCAGGTACTTGTTGCCGGGATAAATGTAATTATAAACCCGGTACAAACCAATGGCTCCAAAGAAAATAACCGCATTGTAAAAAATTACATTTACATAATAATTGCCAAAACTAAAAATATCGCAGATGGATAAAAATTTTATGAGGAGGTTACCGGTTAAATCATTCCAGTAAGAATTGGTTGAGCTAAACAAGCCACCATAGCCGGTATCGTAGTTAGACTGAAATAAATTAGTAAAATATTCTTTAGGATGGTTAAAGAGTAAATGGTATTCTATTATCCCTTCCCTGTGAAATACAATGGTATCGGGTAAACTGCTCATCCGCAGCAGTATCCATGCGTGCACACATCCAGTAAGCACTTTTAATAAAAATAAAGCGATAATAATTCTGGAAGAAAGACCAGCATCCATCACAAACCGGCTTTTGGTAAGCAGCCATGAAAAAAGTACTCCATACATTAAAAATAAAACATAGCTCAACCCATATATTTTTTAATGTGGGAAGTTAGTTAAAATAATAAATATTTATTGTAAGCTGAAAAAGAAATACTGGTTGTACTTTTGCGCTTTCTCAAACAATTATGGAAATAACAGTTTCAACCGCCAACGAACTTCGCCTTACAGCAGAAGAATTTGAACTGATCAAACAAAAGATCGGTCGCACTCCTAACTTTAATGAGCTATGTTGCTTCAGCGCCATGTGGAGCGAACACTGTAGTTATAAAAACTCTATCAAGTGGTTAAAAACACTTCCCCGCGATGGAGAAAAGATGCTGGTTAAAGCCGGTGAAGAAAATGCAGGCCTCATGGATATTGGTGATGGCTACGGCGTGGTTTTTAAAATTGAAAGTCACAACCACCCTAGTGCCATTGAACCTTTCCAGGGTGCAGCAACGGGTGTTGGTGGCATACATCGGGATATTTTTACCATGGGAGCACGGCCAATCGCCTCCTTAAATTCACTTAGGTTTGGAAATTTAGCCGAAGCAAAAACACAACACTTACTAGCAGGCGTGGTGCATGGCATTGGCCATTATGGCAACTGCTTTGGGGTACCAACAGTTGGGGGCGAAATATATTTCGAAGACTGCTATCATACCAACCCATTGGTGAATGCGATGAGCGTAGGCATCCTAAAAAACGGAAGTACAATTTCTGCTACTGCGGAAGGAAAAGGCAATCCTGTTTTTTTTGTTGGAAGTGCTACTGGTAAGGATGGTATTGGCGGAGCCTCCTTTGCTTCGGCAAATATTACCGCTGATAGTGCAGAAGATTTACCCGCTGTTCAGGTAGGTGATCCTTTTCAGGAAAAGAAATTATTGGAAGCTTGTCTGGAAGTAATTAAAACAGGTGCTATTGTAGGTATGCAGGATATGGGTGCTGCCGGCATTATTTGCTCTACTGCCGAAATGAGTGCCAAAGGAAATTCGGGCATGCGGATAGATTTAGACAAAGTACCCATGCGCCAGCAAAACATGAAAACATGGGAACTACTTTTAAGCGAAAGCCAGGAACGTATGCTGATGGTAGTGCAAAAAGGTAAAGAAGCCGCGGTGCTGGAAGTATTTGAAAAATGGGATCTTCCCTGTAGTGAAATTGGTGAGGTAACGGATGATGGCTTGCTGAAGTTTTATATGGATGGAAAACTCGAAGCCGAATTGCCTGCGCACGAATTAGTATTGGGAGGCGGAGCACCGCAATACGAGAGAGAATACCAGGAACCAGCATACCTGCAAAAAATAAAAGCTTTTGATAGCAGTTCAATTGAGGTTCCGGCCGATTTAAAAGCGATAGCCGGGCAACTGATTCAAATTCCGAACATTGCAAGCAAACGGTGGATTTACACTCAATACGACAGCATGGTGGGAGCAGGAACGGCAAGTACCAATGCCCCAAGTGATGCAGCCATTGTATTAGCAAAACCTACCAACAAAGCACTGGCTTTAACAACAGATTGCAACAGCAGGTACACTTTTGCTGATCCTTATAAAGGTGCCATGATTGCAGTGGCAGAAGCTGCCAGAAATATTGTGTGTAGTGGTGGCCAGCCATTGGGTGTAACCAACTGCCTCAACTTTGGCAATCCGTATAATCCAGAAGTATATTACCAGTTTGTACATGCTATTAAAGGAATGGGAGCAGCCTGCGTAAAATTTAATACACCTGTAACTGGTGGCAATGTAAGTTTTTATAACCAGTCGCCCGAAGGGCCGGTATACCCTACTCCTACCATTGGTATGGTGGGAATATTGGATAATGTGAATGATAAAATGACGATGGATTTTAAACAGCCTGGTGATGCTATTTATTTGATAGGTGTTAGCAGGAATGATATTAACTCTTCAGAATACCTGCATAAAATACATGGAGTTGAATTTAGTCCGGCTCCCCATTTTGAGCTGGAGGAAGAGTTTGCTTTACAACAGGTAATTCAACAAGTTATAAAGGAAAAATTGATAGCTTCTGCACACGATGTTAGTGAAGGTGGATTGTTTGTAACCCTTACTGAAAGCGGATTTAATAATGATCTTGGTTATAGTATTGCTACTAATAATAACATTCGTAAAGATGCATATCTTTTTGGAGAAGCGCAAAGCCGGGTGGTGATTTCTGTAACAAAGGAAAAGGCTGCCGCTGTAGAAAATATTCTTGCCGGATCGTCTGTTTCTTTTGAAAAATGTGGAACAGTAACAGATGGAAAAATATCCATTGACGGAGAAGATTGGGGCAGCATTACCGGCTGGAAAAATAACTACGACAACGCCATTGGCAAACTGTTAGCCGGGCATGAAAGTGAGCAGGCTTTAACCGCTTTATAAAAATAGTATCATGAGCAAAAAAATTGCCATCATTGGTGGAGGAAATCTTGGAACTGCCATTGCAGAGGGCTTAATAAAAAGCAAGTTCTGTAAAGCAACCGATATTACCGTTACCAAAAGAAATATTACTACCTTAAAAGAACTGGCCGGTAAGGGTGTAACGGTTACCTGCGATAATGCGGCGGCGGTGCGTAGCAGTGACCTGGTAATTTTAGCCATTAAACCTTTTCAGGTAAGTGATGTGGTAAATGGTTTTAAAAAAGAATTAACAGCAAAACATATCCTGGTTTCAGTTGTAACCGGTGTACTTATTAGTGATATTGAAAGTATCATCAAAAAGAAATTACCCGTTTTTAGGGCAATGCCCAATACTGCCATTGCCATCCAGGAAAGCATGACCTGTATTGGCGTTACCAACGCTTCGGAAGCACAAACTACCTATGTAAAAGATCTCTTTTCAACCTTAGGTAAAGTCACCATGATAGATGAAAAATTAATGGATGCCGCCACCGTGCTGGGCGCCTGTGGAACTGCCTTTGCCATGCGCTACATACGAGCCAATATACAAGGTGGTATTGAAATTGGTTTTGATGCGGTAACCGCCAATTTAATTGCAGCACAAACGGTAAAAGGT
>NZ_JACMOO010000232.1 GCF_014377975.1 Ferruginibacter sp. | reverse complement strand
CTATTAACAGAAAATGAAAAGTCTAATTTTTATTCTTCACGCAGCGAACTGACATTCCCCATTCCTTGTTCAAAAAATACATATAACAATCCGTAAGATCGTAGGCTAAACTTCTTTCCACTGCAGTGGTGGCATCATGCTCTTTAGTTGTCCACCAGTAACCATTTACACCAATAGAACTGCATACACCTCCAGCTGACCGCAATCCACCAGGAAGACCTCCAAAACCACTCTCGTTGGTAGCGCCGGTATTTGGACTGGTCCATAAAATTGTAGCCTTCAATTTGCCTCCAGCCACTCCATCGCCTCCTAAAGAATCTACCAGCATAATCCATTCTTGCTTGGTTGGAATATGCCATCCCTCCGGAGCTAATCCTCTGGCATCGTTTACGGCATACCAGTTGTATAATCTTCCGTACACAGCGTTGGCAGTGTCGTTATTGTAATAACACCAGGCTCCTGTGGTTAAAGTATCCCATGCAGCATTATCAGTAACGTGCGGTATTATATCGCCATTTCTATAAGTTACTACTTCCAGGTTTTTTTGCATCCACACCTGATCAAATATTTCCACCCCGGTTATGTGCGATGTAAAACTTAATTCTTTTTGGCAACTGACTAAATAGGCCAACAATAGTATCAGGGTAAAATGAAGTTTTAAATTTTTCATTCGCTATTAAATTAGTCGTAAGTATTAAAATTTACGGATGCATTTATGCAGATTTAATTAAAGTTTTTAACAGTGCTAATAATTTCTATCAATTAGATTTATGCGTACAGCAAGAGTAATTTCTTAATAAAACTTATGGTACGGATTTATAATGCAATTCTTTCAGACCAACATTTTCGACAAGCATATTATCTAATTCTGCCTGTTTGGTCAAAGTTCTACTTTTTTATTGTTATTTCGATTATTTTTAATCAATGTTTTTCCACCATTTAGTAGAAGTGGCCGGGCTTTGAAGATGAACAGTTTCACCAATCATAGGGGTAATAATAGCCATATTTTTTTTAGTAGCTTCGGCTATAACTCTTATTACAGGCTCGTCCCAGGCATGTAAAGAAAGCGAAAATTTAGCCCAGTGTACCGGCAATAAAGTGCTTGTTTTTAAATCTATTCCTGCCTGCACCACTTCTTCCGGCATCATGTGAATGTATTTCCAGTAGCGGTTATATTGTCCGCATTCCAGTATTGCCAGGTCGAAAGGACCGAACATATCGCCGATGATTTTAAAATGAGTATCGCAACCGGAATCGCCACCAATGAATATTTTTTGGGTAGGTGTTGTTAATACAAAACTCATCCAGATAGCACTGTTTCTTTTAATGCCCCTGCCGCTAAAATGTCTTGCGGAAGTTGTGTTCACCGTAAATCCATTGCCTAATAAAATAGTTTCGTTCCAGTCTTTTTCAATAATAATATTTTTATCAAATCCCCAGTACTCTAAATGTTCACCGGTACCTAAACCGGTAATTATTTTTTTAATGTTGGGTTTTAGTTTCAGAACAGTTTCGTAATCCAGGTGGTCCCAATGATCGTGCGTTATAAACAGGTAATCAATGACGGGAAAATCGTCTGTTGTATATACATCGCTCCTTTTAAAACTGGTTGTTGTAAACCGGAGAGGAGATGCGCTGCCGCTAAATACCGGATCAACTAAAAATGTTTTTCCATCCACCTGCATAAAGTAAGAGGAGTGGCCAAACCATACCAATACATTTTCATCAGGTGGCAGGTTTAATAAATTTGTTTTTTGAGAAGGCAGTGCAGTAGCGGGTTTACTTCTGTTGCTTTTGCCAAAAAAGAATTTTTTTATTACCGTAAAATAGTTTGCTCCATCGGTTATAGCCGGTGTATCATTTAAGTTTTGAAATACTCCATTTTTATAATTAGGAGAGTTTTTAATCTTCTCCAGCCTTTCCCCTGCAGGCCTTTTACCAAAATTTGGTTGTTGGAGAAATACATAAACCACTATAATTACCGCCAGTATAACCAGAAAAATTATCAGTAAGAAGTTCATGGGAATTAATTAATGGTAACATAAAAATATGTTACAATGATTTTGCTATCGTCTGCACCGGCACGTTACGGTCAAAAGTTTTTACAAATTTCCCTTTTTTATTGTAGAGAAATAATGTAGGCACAGAAGCAATATTGAAGAAAGAACCCAGCTGATATTTATAATCCATACCCATAACGATATTGGGATATTTGGCCAGTTTAAATTCCTGATAAAACTTTTTTACATACAGGTAACCCAGGTTGGATACCATAACAATCTGCGTATTTTTAAACAAGTTGTAATGAGCCATTATTTCTTTTATCTTAAGCTGACAATGTTCGCAATCCGGGCTAAACACCATGATGATTACATCTTTATTTTTTTGCAGGCTGGCCCTTTCAAACCTTGTGCTGTCGGGGGCTTTGGTAATACTGAACGCAGGCATATCCGGCGACTTTGCAGATGATTCCAATTTGGACGATTGTGCAGCCGAACGGTTAACAATTAGAAAAAGGAAAAAATATAAAAAACTTTTTTTCATGTTGATTGATTTTAATAAAACTAAAATTGCAAATAATGCACCATAAATGCCGCAACGCAAAATAGGATAAATTATTTATCACAACTTAGTTTTAACAGGCATTTTATATTGTTGAATTTGTACCGAAGGATAATAGTGGCTATACATGCTTTGATTATTTTGCAGCTGGTGATTGTGCACCCTTTTCCTCAAAAATAATTTCTCCTGTTTTAAAATCAACCCTTAATTTTGAATGTCAAAGGAAATGGTGTCTTCCTACCTAACCGTCTTACATCAAAAAGAATGATGGCGCCTGCAAATTGGTAATTATTTATTTCAATTACGGGTAAACTATTTGTAGGATGAATAACACAAAATATGCTGTAGCGCAATTAAATATTGCCAAACAATTACTCCGCTGGACAATCATTATTTTTCCTGTCTCTGTTTCAACAGGCTTACTGGTAGCATTTTTTTTATGGCTGCTGGATAAGGTGACTATTCTGCGCTGGCAAAATTTATGGCTGATTTATTTATTGCCCGTTGCAGGAGTTTTTATCGTTTGGCTCTATCACAGGTTTGGAAAAAACAGTGTTGCGGGTAATAACTTAGTTATTGATGAAATACACGAACCTGGTGGTGGCGTTCCATTACAAATGACACCACTTATTTTATTTACCACCGTAATTACCCATTTGTTCGGGGGCTCAGCAGGCAGGGAGGGTACGGCCATACAAATGGGTGGCAGCATGGCTTCGCAATTTACAGACTGGTTTAAATTGCCGGGCCCTGATAAACAAATTTTACTAATGTGCGGTATGGCTGCCGGCTTTGCTGCTGTGTTTGGTACACCGGTGGCAGGTGCTGTTTTTGCATTGGAAGTATTGTACATTGGCCGCATAAAATATGATGCATTGATACCGTGTTTAATTGCAGGTATCATTGCACATATTACATGCGTAACCTGTGGTATTCAGCATACTCATTATACCATTGCATACAAAGGTGGTACAGACTCCTTTTTTCCGCATATTTCTTTTGACCTTTTTTTGTTGGTTAAAATAATCATAGCCAGTGTGCTTTTTGGCATCACCGGGTTAGTATTTGCAGAGTTATCTCATTTTATAAAAAATAAAAGTCAGCAGTTAATTCCAAATCCATGGCTGGTGCCGGTTACAGGTGCAATACTGGTGGTGGGCATCAGTTATTTGTTGGGTACTTTTGATTACCTCGGCTTAGGAGTTACTACTCCAAATGTAAATGGGGTTAGCATTGTCAATGCTTTTAAGGTGGGGGGTGCCGGGTATTTGAGCTGGTTTTGGAAATTGCTTTTAACAGCCATTACCTTAGGTATGGGATTTAAAGGAGGCGAAGTAACACCCTTATTTTTTATAGGCGCTACACTGGGTAATATCCTGGCTTCCATCAGCGGGGCTCCAGTCGATCTGCTGGCAGGACTTGGTTTTATTGCAGTGTTTGCCGGTGCAACCAATACCCCGTTAGCCTGTACTTTAATGGGCATCGAGTTGTTTGGATCTGAAAATATTATTTACTATGCAGTGGCTTGTTTTACAGCTTATTATTTCAGCGGGCATTCTGGAATTTACAGATCGCAAAGAATAGCCGTTGCGAAATTTACAGTAGACTCTAACAAAGAAGCGAGCAGTAACTCCATTAAAAAGAAGGATACTTTTCAAGACAGAAAATAAAAATTTTCAGCGTTGAATTTTATATAAAATACAAGCAGGATTATAAAAATAAAAAAGGCAATATACTTTACGCATGATGCCTATTATCTGCAAAACCTTTAGGGTATAAAACACCAAAAGCCTGTTCAGATCAGGGTCTTATCTTGGTATGTATCCAATACAGGAGTAACCAGAATGCTACCTCTAATACCGTTACAATAACAACTCCTATCCATAGAGCTTTATCTTCCTGCTGTAAATTTTCTTCTTTCTTATACATTCATTCAATGGTTTAGTATGTGCATTAATATTTGTAAAAGTAACTTAAAACTGCCGTTATAAAGTGAACGTATCAATCAATCATTTAAATGGAATATTATTAAAATAATGATTCATTAAAGTACACGTAATCTGTCTGTCTTTCTTCAGGGGATAAGCGCATGAGAAAGTGTTAATGTCTTCTCTGCCATATCCGGAATGTCTGCCGCTTTGTATTCACCGGCATCTAATTTTTTCTTGGTAGCTTCAAACGCATCCAGTGTTATTTCAATATCCTCAACGCTGTGAGCAGCAGTGGGTATCAGTCGGTAAATAATATCGCCTTTTGGTATAACAGGGTACACTACTATTGAACAAAATATATGATAATGCTCCCTCAGGTCCATTACCATTTGAGTGGCTTCCGGTACATCACCCTTCATAAAAATTGGAGTTACCGGCGAGTTGGTATTGCCAATATCAAAACCACGTTGCCGTAAACCATTTTGTAACAGCGCTACATTGTGCCATAGTTTACTTCTTAATTCGGGCATGGTGGTTACCATTTCCATGCGTTTTAACATTCCTTCCACAATTACCAGTGGCAGGCTTTTAGCAAATATCTGCGAGCGGGTATTGTACCGTAAATATTTCAATACCGCTTTTGGGCCGCTAATAAATGCACCAATGCTACCCATGCTTTTTACAAAAGTGCTGAAGTATAAATCAATACCTTCCTGGCAGCCCTGTGCTTCATCCGCACCGGCACCCGTAGGGCCCATGTAACCAAAACCATGCGCATCATCAATTAAAATCCTGAACTCATATTGTTTTTTTAATGCAACAATTTCTTTTAAAATTCCCTGTTCACCGTCCATGCCAAACACTCCCTCTGTAATAACCAAAATACCACCGCCCTGCTTTGCAGCAAATTCGGTTGCACGTTGTAATTGTTTTTCACAATCCTCAATATCATTGTGTTTAAAAGCATACCGGTGACCCATGTGAAGCCGCACCCCATCTACAATACAGGCATGTGCTTCTGCATCGTATACAATCACATCCCTTCTGTTTACCAATGCATCAATACAACTCATAATACCCTGGTAACCAAAATTCAGCAACATGGTATCTTCCCGCTTCACAAACCGGCTGATTACTTTTTCCAATCCTTCATGCATGCCGGTATTGCCACTCATCATTCTTGCACCCATTGGATTACCCATGCCATATTTGGCTGCCGCTTCTGCATCCACTTTTCTCACTTCGGGGTCGTTTACCAAACCAAGGTAATTGTTCAGGCTCCATACAATCATTTCCTTACCTCTGAATTGCATCCTGGGCCCCAATTCGCCTTCCAGTTTAGGAAAGGCAAAATAGCCATGTGCCCTGTCCATATGCTGCCCTATTGGCCCACTATTTTTCACTAATTTTTCAAAAACATCTGCCATAATCAAATGATTGGTTTTAAATTTTTTTGTCCGGGCTAATTAACCATGTGCAGCATTGTTGCGTCGCACTCTTGTACTAAATACCGCTTTGCATCCCTGGCCTTCTAACCGCCATACCTCACTATAAATTTATAAGTAATATAAAATATTTACCTAACTGTAAAATTAAGGCATTGCCATCAAAATATATAAAGTTCGCATAACAAGGTTAGTTAAAGGTATTCCGTTTGTTAAAAACTACCTTTGAAAAAAAATAGCTCATGGTGTTAAAATCTTTTCTTGCTTCTTGTGTCTTATTGATGTTTATTACCATGGAAGCTCAGCCACCAAAAAAGGCAGCTACCCAAATTAAAATACTTCAACAATCCGCAAAACCAAAACTGGTAGTTGGTATTGTAATTGACCAAATGCGGTGGGATTATTTATACCGTTTTAACCAGTTGTACGGCAGCAATGGATTTAAGCGTTTAATAGGAGAGGGATTTAGTTGTGATAACACCCTGATACCTTACACACCAACGTATACAGCACCCGGTCATACCTGCATTTACACAGGAAGCGTACCTGCCATACATGGCATTGTAGGAAATTCCTGGTTTGATAAATCAAGCAATGCCAACGTTTACTGCACCGATGATTCAACCGTCAGCACCGTAGGAAATACCAGCGATGCCGGTAAGATGAGTCCTGAAAATATGTTGGCTACTACTATCACAGATGAACTAAGATTAAGTAATAATTTTAAAAGTAAAGTGATTGGTCTTGCATTAAAAGACCGTGGCGCCATATTGCCTGCCGGGCACAGCGCCAATGCTGCTTACTGGTATGATGATAAAGGAGGCAAATGGATCAGCAGTACTTATTATATGAAAGATGTTCCTGCGTGGGTAAAAGATTTCAATGCCAAAGATATGGTGGCATCTTATATGAGTAAAGACTGGAACACCTTGCGGCCAATAGCCCAATATGATCTTAGCACGCCGGATAATGAGCCTTATGAAAATGCCATTTCAGGAGAAACAACGGTTACTTTTCCGCACAGGCTTTCTTCTATAACAACCGGTAAATACAGCTCTTTCAGAACTACTCCTTTTGCCAACACATTTACATTTGATTTTGCAAAGCAGGCCATTGAAAATGAAAAGCTGGGCAGCAATACAGTACCTGATTTTTTAACGGTGAGCATTTCTTCTACTGATTATATTGGCCACTCTTTTGGCCCCAACTCTATTGAAGCTGAGGATACCTATTTAAGACTGGATAAAGACATTGCTGATTTTTTAAGTTATCTGGATCAAAAAATGGGTAAAGGAAATTACCTTATTTTTTTAACCGCCGATCATGGTGTAGCACATGTACCGGGGTTTTTAGCCGAACATAAAATACCGGGTGGTACTGTAAGCGATAAGGAAATTACCAAAGAAATTAACCAGGCTGTAGAAGCAGCATCCGGTATAAAAAATGTTGTACAGTCAGTACAAAATTACCAGGTATATTTAAATTTTAATGAGATAGAAAAACAGGGAAAAGACAAAGCGACGATTGTAAACATTGTAATAAAAACTTTACAACTGAAGCCATCTGTGATCAATGTATTTGAAATAAATAAATTAATGCAGACAGTTATACCCGAGCCGCAAAAAGAAATGATGGTGAATGGGTATAATCCTAAACGAAGCGGCGATATACAGTTTACATTTAAACCTGGTTATTTTGATGGGGGCAGCAAGGGCACCACACATGGTTTATGGAATCCCTATGATGCACATATTCCCCTGTTGTTTTTTGGCTGGAATATTAAGCCAGGTAAAACCAACCGCGAAACGCACATGACCGATATCGCCGCTACTGTAGCGGCTTTACTTCAAATACAAATGCCCAGCGGTTGTGTTGGTAAAGTAATTACTGAGGTAACAAAATAAAATCTGCATGATTTTGCTGACTACAGACTGAACCACAAAGTCACAAAAACACAAAGTGGCACAAAGCTTTGTGAAACTTTGTGTCTTACTGTCTTCGTGGTAAAAAACAGTTCTCGTAAAACTTTTATTGTACGCTTAATTAAAAAAATAATGTCGCAAAAATTTGATGAACTCATCAACAGTTTTATAGATAACAATGTAGGCATTGCCGGTAATTTTTTGTCTGCCAGTTTATCGGAAAATCTTCGGCAAAATATTTACAGTTTGCAGAAGGGGGAACAGATGAAATATGCGGGCATTGGCAACGAGGCAATTGCTGAGGCAACGCAAAAAATGCGGGGTGATAAAATATACTGGCTTGATAAAAAAAATAACAACGTCCATGAACAGAAGTTTTTAGACAGGGTTGAGAATTTTATTGATCACCTGAACAAGACCTGTTACACCGGTATTAACGATTATGAATTTCACTATGCAGTGTATGAGCAAGGAAGTGCCTATAAAAAACACAAAGACCAGTTTAAAACAGATAATAAAAGAAAGTACTCGCTGATTTGTTATTTAAACAACGGCTGGAAACCGGCTGATGGAGGAGAATTGTTGATTTATCAAAATGAAAAAATACAAACCATTTCGCCCAATGCACAAAAAGCCGTGTTCTTTAAAAGTGATGAAATGGAACATGAGGTGTTGACAGCAAACAAGCCACGGATGAGTATTACCGGCTGGTTAAAGCGAAGCTGATTATTTTATAAGCAGCTATCTCTTAACATTTTCATATATTCAACACCCTTTCCACGTGCAAAATGTATATTATTGTCCGGAATTTTTTCAGGATCAGGATAACGTTCCAACGCTTCATCTATTTGTGCTTCCCTTAATAAATGTAACATGGGGTATATAGACCTGTTGGTATAATTGGCAGCATCATTTACCGGAGCACCCCCAAAAATATATTGGGGATGAAAACTTGCTACCTGGTAAACACCTTCGTAATCATTTGTTTCCAGTAAATTTTCAGCTTCCTCTACCAGGGTAAGAAAATCATCAAACTGTTCAAACCCATTTGGAAAAATTAATAAGGTAGTTACAATTTTTTCTTCTTCATTTAACCGGGAACATTCCTGTAAAAAAACCTGCAGACAGGTAACTTTATCCATACTATTTTCTACCTGGTAATAAATACCAGAGTGCTTCATTTCTTTGGCTGCAAAAGGGCAGAAATTACAACCGATTACCACGTCGGTAATCCATTTTTTTGTTTGCTCTATAATTTGTCCGGAACTTTTCATTGTATTAAAACTGGTAAACAAATGTCCATAAAAAATCCCTCACAAAAAGTGAAGGATTTAATTTTATATCGGTATCTAAACTGATCAATAATCTCTGTTGTAACCGCCGCTGCCGCCACTTCTGTTGCCACCACTGCCGCCGCTTCCACCGTAACCGCCGCTGCCGCCACTTCTTCCGCCGCCGCCGCCGCTTCCACCGCCATAACCGCCGCCGCCGCTTTTTTTGTAGCCGCCACCACCGCCGCTGCCACCACTACCGCCGCCGAAGCTGCGTTTTTTATAACCGCCGCCACCACCTTCACCTTCTGTACGAGGCTGAGATTCGTTAACGATTAATTTGCGACCTTGTATTTCGCTTTCATTTAAACTGGCAATTGCAGTTTTTGCTGCTTCTGCGTCGTCCATTTCAACAAAACCAAATCCTTTGCTGCGGCCGTTCATTTTGTCTTTTAAAATTTTAGCACTTGTAACAGTACCAAATTGTGTGAAGAGGCTGCTTAGATCTTCGTCGGTCATTGTCCAACTTAAGTTTCCTACGTAAATGTTCATTGTAAATACTTTTTAAAATTAAAAAAAAATTTAATGACTTAGTGGGTACAATGAACTGAGAACGGACTTTAAAACACCTCTATCAGCTAACGACGAAATACTAAAACCATTAATACAATACAAATGTAACTATTTATTTAAAAAAACAATAATTTTCAAAAAAAATCATGTTGCGGGGTTTTTTAGTATCATTTTGGCTAAACGGCTATCTCTTTTATACACATCGTTCCTGAAATTTAGCTTTCCCTGCCTGTCAACCCAAGCGGTAAAATAGGCAATAAATACCGGCACAGTTGTTTTCAATGTTACAAATTGTTCTACTCCTTTATTCATAGCCGCAGTAATTTTTGTTTTATTCCAGGCAGCGTTATTTCTTAGCAGGTATATAGCCAGCTTTTTAGGTTCAGCCAAACGAATACAGCCATGACTAAAGGCTCTTTTATCTTCATTGAATAAAGACTTTGCAGGGGAGTCGTGCAGGTAAATGCTATGCGTATTTGGAAAAAGAAATTTTACCAGACCTAAAGAATTATTGGGTCCTGGTTTTTGCCTTATGTTACCCCCGTTCCATTCCATATTATGTTGTGCCAGGTAATTATTGTTTTTTTTCATGGCTGGTAAAGTCTCATTTTTTAAAATGCTTGCAGGTATATTCCAATAAGGGCTGAATACAATGTATTTCATATCGCCATTAAAAATAACTGTTTTATGTTCATCTTTACCCACCACCACATTCATGCTGAATGCCAGACTATCCTGCTCGTACACGTGCAGTTTATATTCGGGAATATTTATCAACAGAAAATCATTTTTTACTGCAACCGGAACCCAACGGCTTCGTTCCATGTTCACCATTATTTGTTCAATTCTTTTATCTACAGGATAATTCATTTCTGCCAGCAATACCTTATTTACCACTCCATCTTCTTTGTAACCCAATCGCTGCTCAAATTTTTTTATACCTGTTTGTAAACTGTCATCAAAAATATTGGAGTGAGTATCTGCTTCCATATCGCCCAATAAAAATAACCTTTGCCGTATTGCCGAAACTGTTACGGAAGAATCTTTTAACTTATATATTTTTTTATCGCCTTTGATAATTGTCTGCGGTCCTTGTGCTTTTAAATTGTTGTATTTTTTTAGGTACTCTTTTAGTAAATTATACTGACGGTAAACAGGTGTATTTTGTAATACATCACGTCCGCTCACCAATGAATCAAGCAATTGCTGCGAGGTTATTTTTTTACGTGGCAGTAACCATTCTATAGAGAGGGATTGTTTTTCACTTAAGCCTTGCCATACAGTTTTTGCATACGCTAAATATTGTGACGTAAGCATCAGTTCGGTACCTGGAGTAACTTTATCTGACCCTTCTTCTGTTTCCATCAAATTAGTAAATGCAGTTTTATAAGGAACCGCATCAGGAACACCTTCATCACTGATATTTACTATGCGGTTGTATAGATTGTGTGCAGGCTCTATCATACCATTGTCATCATACCAGGCATAGGCATAGTGCCGGGTTTTGTAAAACGCTGCAATATCTTTTTCAAATAGTTTAAATGCAGGAAAACTATCGAGGAATTTTTTTATGATACTGCTATCAAAAGTAATTTTTGTCTGGTTGCTGAAACTACCCTTGATGCCCATTTCTTTGGCAGCATCTTTTGATGTAGTGTCTTTGGTGGTTGCGGTTGCGTTGGAGTTGGGATTGTTACAATTGGTAAAAATAATACTTATAAAAAAAGCAATGATCGAAAATGAAGTCAAAAATTTCTTTATCATAGAAATGATGTTTGTCTGTGATTAAAAATATCTCTTTTGATGAAAAAGTACAAAGAAAAAAGCTGGCCGGTTTGGTAAAAGTAAACTATACTTTCTGTCTGTGAATTAATAGCTGCAAAACTGTTTGATACCGTAAATATAGAAAGTTTGTATGCTGAAAAGCTGTCTAAAAATAGTATTTTATTTGCCATACTGAGGTTGATGGAAACACCAGACCCGGCTAACCGCTGTGGCCGGTATCTCCACTGTACACTTCTAGATTAATATGTATTTCAGAAATCGTTTTTAAACAGATTCTAATTAATTCAAATTGGCTGCATAAAAAAAACCGTCCATTTAAAAGGACGGTTCGCTTGATATTGTTGATAGTTTATTCGCCTGTTACTTCAAATTCAACTTCAGTTTCGTTACCGTTACCAAAATCAATTTTTGCTTTAAAAGTACCTAATTCCTTTACTTCGTCAAGGATGGTAATGCGGCGACGGTCAATTTCGTAGCCTTTTTGTTCTTTAATTGCACGTGCAATCTGAACAGAAGTTACACTACCAAAAATTTTACCGGTTGTACCTGTCTTGGCGCCAATTTTTAATGCTCCGTTTGTTAAGGTTGTAATTACGCTGTTGAGTTCTGCTAATAATTTAGCTTCTTTCTTCGCTTGTTGCTTTACTTTTTCTTCCCGCTGTTTTAGGTTGCTTGGGCTTGCCTCGATCGCTAATTTTGAAGGAATTAAAAAGTTACGCCCGTAACCATTTTTTACTGTTACCAGTTCGTTTGCACCGCCCAGGTTGTTTACGTCCTGTATTAATATTACCTGCATGTTGTTTGCATTTTTACCCAATCCCGATTGTATCGAAACTTTCTCCTTTTATAAAGATTAGGGTGGTGAAAAATTTTATTTTAATAAATCTGTAACGTAAGGAAGGATGGCCATTTGACGGGCCTTTTTAACTGCATCACTCACTTTACGCTGAAACTTTAAAGAGTTTCCGCTTAAACGGCGGGGCAATAACTTTCCTTGTTCGTTCAGGAATTTTTTTAAGAAATCGGCATCTTTATAATCAATATAATGGATGCCCATTTTTTTAAAGCGGCAATATTTCTTAGGGCGCTTTTCAGCTTTGATTGCTGTGAGATATTTAATCTCGTTTGGTTTTGGCATAATTATGCTTCCGCTTTTTCAGTTGGTGAATATTTTCCGCCACTTCTCTTTTTGGTGTTGTAATCGACGGCGTATTTATCGAGTACAGTATACATGTGACGCATCACTGATTCGTCACGTAAAAGTTGAGTTTTCAACTTTTCATTGAAGATGGTTGGCGCT
>NZ_JACMOO010000231.1 GCF_014377975.1 Ferruginibacter sp. | reverse complement strand
TTACTTGTCCGGACATGATTGGCGGCGGTGATTTTGTATCCTTTTTAAATCTTACTTCGCTCGACCAGGATTTAATTGTTCGTTCGGCACAATGCCATGCCATGATGCCCATGATGCAATTTTCTGTAGCGCCCTGGAGGGTGCTGGATGCTGTTCATTTAAGCGCTGTTAAAAAAGCAATTGCCCTACGGGAGCAGCAAACAGCCCTCATTGTACAATTGGCAAAGGAGGCCGCCCTTACCGGCGAACCCATTATACGACACCTGGAATATGTATTTCCCCACCAGGGTTATGCAGGTATAAAAGACCAGTTTATGTTAGGCAATTCGATGATGGTTGCACCCCTGTTGGAAAAAAATAAATTTACCCGGGATGTAATAATACCACCGGGAAAATGGAAAGCAGATGATGGAAAAATAATTAAGGGGCCGGTAAAAATATCGATAAAGGTTCCATTGGATCGCCTGCCTCATTTTCAAAAAATGGAATAATTAAAATTGGAGGTTGTAGGCAGCTCACTACAAAACGGATACTCATCCGTTGTTGTACCATAAATAAAATATATTTTTTTGAGCCCGGCGAAATCGCTTTGTGCAGCTTCGGTGGCGTCGCACTCTTCATCAAAAAATCTTTATTGAACTTTTATCACATAATTTGTTAAAAGCAGGCATTGTAACTTTGTCACATGCCCGATGTACATAGCGTAGCAACCCGTAGTTATAATATGAGCCGGATTAAGGGAAAGAATACAAAACCGGAAATGCTGGTTCGTAAATTTTTATTTGCAAATGGTTTCCGGTACAGACTGCACAGTAAAAACCTACCGGGAAAGCCGGATATAGTGTTGCCAAAGTATAAAACCGTCATTTTTGTTCATGGATGTTTCTGGCATGGGCACGATGAGTGTAAATATTTTGTTGTACCCAAAACAAGAACCGACTGGTGGCTCAATAAAATTAATGGCAACAAAGCAAATGATGCAAAGAAGGTACAAGCCTTAGAGCAAGCGGGATGGAAAGTGCTTGTTGTTTGGGAATGCCAGTTAAAGCCTGGTAAAATAGAAGAGACATTGAATTTAATTCTTAGAAATCTAGTGTGAAATAATCCACCTATACACATCCGCCCCTTTCCCCACTACCAATTAAATATTTTATCAACAGTGTTCTAGAGTATACCGTATTCCAGAACACACCATAATACATTTACTCATGGACATTAAAATTGCCATTGGGGAGAGAATTGCTGAATTAAGAAAGGCAAAAAATCTCTCTCAGCAACAATTTGCTTACGAAGCCGAAATAGAAAGAAGCTACCTATCACATCTGGAAAAAGGAAGAAAAAATATTTCAGTTGACATGCTTATGAAGATTACTACTGCACTGAATGTTTCAGTAAAAGAATTTTTTAAACCAGAAGTATTTAATAATAAATGATAAAGAAGTTGAATTTTATTGACCTCTTTGCGGGCGCAGGAGGTTTGTCCGAAGGTTTTATCAGAGCTGGTTTTAATCCTATTGCCCATGTGGAGATGGATGAGGCAGCATGCTATACATTGAAAACAAGAACAGCATATCATTATTTAAAAGGCAAAAAAAAATTTGATGAGTATGTGAAATACCTCAAAGGAGAAATTAACAGGGCAACTTTATATTCCTCTGTTCCCGAAGAAGAGATGAACAGTGTTATCAACTTGGCGTTGAGTGATGAAAACAATCCTGCAATTTTTAAACGCATTGATAAGCTTTTACAAAAACAACCGGTTGATTTAATTATTGGTGGACCACCTTGCCAGGCATATTCATTGGTGGGGAGGGCAAGGAGTGCTAACGGAATGGAAACTGATCCACGTAATCATTTGTATTTGCAGTATGCAAAATTTCTTAAGAAGTATAAGCCTAAAATGTTTGTGTTTGAAAATGTATTGGGATTGCGTTCTGCTGATGGTGGCGGATACTTTAAAAAGATGGTTAAAGAGTTTGATAAAAAAGGATATGGAGTTAAAGATTTTTTATTTAATGCCTGTGATTTTGGTGTATTGCAAAACCGGAAAAGAATTGTATTAGTTGGTTACAGAAAAGATTTGAATATAACGGTACCGGGCATAGAACCAGTTTTTGATAAACAGTTTAAAGTACAATCCATCTTTCAGGATTTGCCAAAGTTACAGGCAGGACAGGGAAAAGATAAAGGTGATAAATATGCCAGCGATAAGAATGATTATTTAGATAGTGCCCACATACGCAATGGCATTGATGTACTTACTCAGCATGTAAGCAGACCTCATACAGACCAAGACAAAGAAATTTACCGAATAGCAGTTGATTTGATGAAACAAGGTGATAGGCTAAATTATATTAATCTGCCTGAAAAATTAAAAACACATAAAAACCGCCATTCCTTTTTCGATCGGTTTAAGGTTGTAAATGCAGAAGCAGTAGCAGCACAAACAGTAGTAGCACATATTGCAAAAGACGGACATTATTATATACACCCTGATAAAAAACAGAACAGATCAATAAGTGTGAGAGAAGCAGCAAGACTACAATCTTTTCCCGATGACTTTTATTTTGAAGGAGTGAAAGAGGGGAGGAACAGAACTGCAGCTTTTAAACAGATTGGGAATGCAGTGCCACCACTGATGGCGCAAAGTATGGCTAAAGTTATAAAAGATATTTTTTAGATGAACACTAACCTGCTTGCAATAATAGTTGCATTTTATCTCTCGAAATTTAATAAAGAGGGGTTAAATAATTTAGGTTTTAAAAACGATGCGGATGCATTTGAAACAACTGCAAATGTCCTAGGGGTAAAAAAGAATTATGTGAAGTTTAGAAGAGATGAATTTGATCCAATCCATCCATGGAGGAAAGGATGGCAAAGACCTATGGACAGTAGAATTATAAAATCAATAGAGGCTTTACAGGACATAGAAGAACCAGACTTAAGAGATATCGTAATGAAAATTCTACATGATAATAATTATCGATACAGTGATGAAGTAAAAAAAATAGCATCTCTTTTCTCTGAAGAAAAAAGCGAAAAAGTTGCAATTGGCAAATTTATTTTGAGGGCTCCAACGGGAAGAGCTGCAGAGGATTTTTTTATCAAATACTTTTCAGAATCTAAGAAGCCTATTGAAGGAAATTTAATTGATTGTAGAGATTTAGGAGTTGGCTATGATTTTAGAATTGAGGCTCATGATGAAATATTTTTCGTGGAAGTAAAAGGGCTGTCAGATTTTTCTGGCGGGGTTCTTTTCACAAGTAAAGAATGGATTGTAGCACAAAATGAAGGAGACAATTTCTTTCTATGTGTAATATCAAATATCAGCGAAATACCTGAAGTACTATTTATACAAAACCCGGCAAAAAAGTTAAAGCCCAAGAAAAATATTTACACTACGATTCAAATTAGTTGGAGTGTAACAGAAAAGCAACTTACTCTATTAAATGATTGATTATTCTCTATATAAAACTACCCCAGCCACTCCCGAAGCCTCTTCAATGATTGAAACCTTCCGGGCAATCGGTTATAGCATTCAAGCAGCTGTGGCTGATATTATTGACAATGCAGTTTCAGCTAATGCTAAAAACATTTGGGTTGATTTTGAATGGAAAGGTTCTGACACATGGCT
>NZ_JACMOO010000230.1 GCF_014377975.1 Ferruginibacter sp. | reverse complement strand
AATTGATAAAAAGATTGATGAGAAAACCGGGATGGGCCAGGATAATACTGGTAATGCACCCGGTACCAATAAAAGTGGTAAGCCCCGAAACACCAGTGGAGAAGGTTTAAAAAATTCAACCCCGCCTGATGTTGTGCAGCAAATTTCGGACGCTGAAAAAGCCCACGATGCAAAAAATTTTAGTGAGGCACGCTATGCCATTCAACAGGCATTGTTAGGCGTTGAGATACAAATAGGTCAGTTAATATTAAAGTCGTTACCCACAACTGTGGCGAATTTGCCAACAGATACAACCGAAGACCGCGTAATGAGTACCCGGTGGGGTTGGGCGAACCTGACAATACAACGTATTTACAGGCAAGGTGATAAGCAAATGACCGTAGTAATTGGCAACAATCCTTTGTATTCGGGCATGATGGATATGTACTTCAATAATGCTTATGCAACACAGTCTAACGGTGAAGCGCAGAATATGAAACAGATTAAAGTAAAAGGTTACAAAGCAGCCATAAAGTTTGAGGCTAACGAAGGCTATTCAGTTTTGGTAGCCCTTGGTCAGTCAGGTATGATGACCTGGCAGGGCATCAACTTTAGTACCGAAGAGGATATGCTGACTGCTGTAAACAATTTTGATATCGATGGCGTGAAAAAGAAGTTGGGAGAGAAATAATATTCATATTTAAAAGATCATACAATGAAACATTGCTTAATAATACTTTCATTTTTTATAAACCTGCAGGCCTACAGCCAGGTTTTGAATTTTAAAACAGATGTAGCTACGGCCAAAAGTGCTTATGCTTCGGGTAAACTGGAAGATGCCCATTTTGCTTTGCAACAATCCATGCAGGAGATTGACATCATTATTGGTAAGGAAGTTTTGAAATTACTACCGCTAAAAATGGACACACTGGCGGCTGTTACTGCCCAGGATAATGTAACAGGTAACATTAGTTTTGTTGGTGCAACCATTCATCGCAGTTATGGTAAAGGAATACAAAAGGCAGATGTAGAAATAGTGAATAATTCGCCACTTTTAGGAATGCTAAATGCATTTCTTACTTCACCATTATTAGCGGGTTTGGGCAACGATGGCAAAACAAAAGTGCTAAAAATACAAGGTTATAAATCGAGGTTAACTAAGGAGGATAATGCAGGTGGTAGTCCATCTTACCGGTTGGAAATACCATTCAGTAATGCCCTTGTAACATTAAATGTAAATAACAGCACAGATACTGAGATTATTGCTATGGCCAGCTCCATACCTTTTGACCAAATTGCAAAGTTGATACAATAGTTAGTGCAATTCGAATTGGTTTATACCATACTTTCCAGTGCTTTCGCATGCATGTAAATTGGGCATTATCCAACCAGGAGCTACAGTTATGCGTTTATCATATTTTATGACATATTCAATGGTGCCGCTATGGCAAAGGTTAATGGGGTGCATCGTAATTAGCATAGACCCGGCATAGTCGGTAAGGTGGTATCCACAATTTTTTCACCCAAAAACAGTTTTAAGAATTATGCTGAGCTGTTTTTAGACAGCCTTATAGCAAAAAACAAGTTTCTTCTTTTATACGCCTATACTTAGCAATCAGTGCAATAAATAATTAGTTTGTATCGTTT
>NZ_JACMOO010000229.1 GCF_014377975.1 Ferruginibacter sp. | reverse complement strand
TTAGCCGTGGCCGAAACAAAGATTTCGCCGGTTACGGCATCGTATAACAATTGTCCTTCACCATCACCTGTAATCCATTCACCGGTTACATAATTCCCCAATTTATTCATACGTTTTTATATTGAATCAAAACTAACAATTGTTAGCCATTACAAAATAACATGCAATACATTAGGATTGGGGAAAGCTATAAATTGAAAGAGAAACGGGAAAAAATTTGACTATTGGTAAGTACAATTTATGGTCGCGTTACCTGGAAACAGATGGCGGTATAATAACATTACATGCCTTCCGCATCTATGATTGTAATTAAAAGAAAGGATAGATTATCTAAAAGTGGTGTGCGCACTCATTCTATGGTCTATCTCAGCAGAAAGACTTTCGAATATTTCATCTACGGAACCTTCGCCGGGTATGGCAACCACCTTTTCAAATGTTTGGTAATGATCGGCAACAGCAGAGGTCTTGCGATGATATTCAGCAATCCGCTCCCTGATCACTTCTTCGTTATTATCATCAGTACGGCCACTGGTTAAACCGCGATTTAATAATCGTTTAACCAATTCTTCTTCACTTACCTGAAGGGATAATACAACCCCAATTTCTGTTTGCTTAAGTTTCAAAAGTTTGTCCAGAGCTTCTGATTGTGCCTTGGTTCGGGGGAAGCCATCAAATAAAAACCCATTTGCTTTTGAATTGGCATCAAGGGCAGTGCTAATCATACCAATTACAACCTCATCAGGTACCAACTGGCCTTTATCCATAAAATTTTTAGCTTCCAGGCCCAATGGAGTCTGGCTGGCAATCTCTGTTCGTAATAAATCACCTGTGGAAAGATGCTTAAGTCCGTATTGTAAGATCAATTTTTCGCTTTGCGTACCTTTACCACTGCCGGGAGGACCGAACAAAATAATGTTGAACATATTTGCTTGCTAACCTTATTGAGCGGCAAATATAAGGCTTGACCTTTATAATTCATTTAACAATCGTTAGTCTTGTAAATGGTTTTTAGAATTGTTTTAAGGTCCCTTTTAAGTATAAAATCTCAACCGAAACCACCGGTATTTGTTTGAAGAGTTGAAAGTAAATTATTAAAATAAGTTGGCACAATTCCTTTACTCAAAGCATTGTGATTTCATAAAAATAAAACTAAACCTATGGACATTAAAAAAGAAAACCCTGTTTATTCCAGAACAGCCTCTGAAAAAGTAGTTCTGCCTGAAGAGCAATGGAAAGAGATACTCTCGCCGGAGGTATACCATATTGCCAGGCAAAAAGGCACTGAGCGACAATGGACCAGCAAATTTGAAACATCCAAAGAAATTGGAACTTATTATTGTGCCGTTTGTGGAAATTCTTTATTTAAAAGTGACACCAAATTTGAGAGTGGGTGTGGATGGCCAAGTTTTTACGAACCCATTTCAAAGGCTTCGATAATTTACACACCAGATAACGCACATGGTATGAACCGTACTGAAGTTCAATGTGGACGTTGCAAGTCGCACCTGGGTCATGTGTTTGAGGACGGCCCCCCTCCTACAGGTTTGCGGTATTGTATTAATGGTGTGGTGTTGGATTTTGACAAAGCCGCTGAAGCTGAAAAAAGATATGATGAGATGAATGGAAAAGAATAAGGGATTATGATAATAAGAGTAGAATTTAAAAGGCAAGCGGTGCTTGCTTTTTTCGTATCCAAAAATGAAAGAAATAATAGATGCTTCAGCTATTAAGGATATTGCAGGCATTGCCTGCATGCTATTTCTTGAGTATGCTACAGAGCTGAACGTTGATCTATCTTTCCAAAACTTTTCGCAGGAACTTGAAGATCCTCTCTCAAAATACGGAACTCCTGCTGGAGCATTATTTATTGCCTTCTATAATAATGAGCCGGTTGGTTGTATTGCCCTTCAACCCATAAGCCTGACACAAACCTGCGAAATGAAGCGCCTGTATGTAAAACCGGATTTTAGAAATATGGGTATTGCCACAACTCTTGTAGAGGCCCTTAGCAAACGTGCAAAAGAATTGGGTTATACCAGAATGGTTTTGGATACACTTGACAAGTTGGTTCCGGCAATAGCATTGTACCAGCGCCATGGATTTATCAAAACAACGTCTTACTATAATAATCCACTGCCCGGCGTTGTCTATATGACAAAAGAGCTATAATTGAGTAACGGCTAACTTGATTTTGCTTCCCAGATTTCTTATGCATTTTTCTACTACATTAGGATAATATTGATGTTCAAGCAGGTGGATCTTGTCGGCAAGCGTTGAAGGATTGTCATTTGCTTCTATGTCACAATAAGCCTGGAAAATAATATCTCCGTTGTCATAGTGCTCATCAACATAATGTATTGAAATGCCGCTTTTGTTATCACCTGCATCTATTACCGCAGTATGAACATGGGTCCCATACATTCCCTTACCTCCATAATTTGGTAGCAACGCAGGATGAATATTAATTATCTTATTTGGATATGCTTTGATAATTGACAGGGGAATTTTCCATAGAAACCCTGCCAGGACAATAAAATCAATTGAAGCTGCAAATAATTGAGGTACATATCCGTCTCCTGAAAAAAATCTTTCTTTCTCAATAAATAATGTTGGCACCTCGTGATTAATGGCATGTTTTAAAACACCGGCGCCCTGCTTATTGCATACAATAAGACTCACCTTTATTGTAGTATGAAATTTGAAATGCTCAATAATTTGTTTTGCATTGCTCCCTGCTCCTGAAGCAAAAATGGCAATGTGTCTAAAATCCATTGTCAATAATATGGGTTGGATTTAAAAATTGATCAAAAATAAAGTTTTGTTGAAGGAACAAAATTTAATAAAAATAATTCCTCAATTCGATACGGCATGTCCTCTTTTGTTAAAAAAGAAAAAAATGTCATTCAGGTTTTATGAAGTTTCTTATTTTAAAAATTAGGACTAAATGAATGGTTTGTGAAGTATTGCCCGATGATAAAATCATCCTTT
>NZ_JACMOO010000002.1 GCF_014377975.1 Ferruginibacter sp. | reverse complement strand
CTGGTTTGATATGAGGTTGTATTATCCATCTTTAAGTGTTCGCCTGAAGGCCGGTAATATTGTAAGGGAAGCTATTCCGGCCAATGTAATACATGGTATGAAGGGGTCGTTTATTAAAACCAGGGGCGATGTGCAGGAGGCCGATTTGCTTGCTGGCAAAAAGCCGGGCAATGATAACTGGGGCACAGAACCGGCAAGCGAACAGGGATTATTGCACACAGAAATTGAAGGTAAAGTAGTTAGAGAAACAATTCTGTCAGACAAGGGCAATTATGGGGATTACTATGCGGGAATGTATGAAGCCATCGTTAATGGTAAACCTGTGCCGGTAACGGCTGAAGAAGGTATCAATACCATCCGTATTATCGAAGCTGCCATTAAAAGCAATAAAGAAAGAAGGGAGGTGGCCTTATAAATAATTCACCTGGGGAAAAAAGCTACCAACTTAGTTATTTGAAAAATTAATGTTTAAACATTAATTAATTAATTAACTTGCGTAAAAATAAAAAAATATGGCAACAAGAACCTGGGCAATAGACCCATCACACAGCGAAGTACATTTTAAAATTAAACACCTGATGATAACAAATGTTACAGGTAGCTTTAATATTTTTCAGGCTTCTGTAGTAACAGAAGAGGAAGATTTTTCTACAGCTAAAATTAGTTTTACTGCAGATGTAAATTCTGTTGATACAGGTAATGAACAAAGAGATGGGCATTTAAAAGGTGCTGATTTTTTTGACGGGGCAAATTATCCGCAACTTAAATTTGTTGCTACCAAATCGGAGAGTGTAGACCATGACGGCTCTTACGAAATGTATGGCGACCTCACTATTCGGGAGATAACAAAAAATATAAAATTTTCGGTTGAGTTTGGTGGCGTGGTGAAAGACGCTTACGGGAATACCAAGGCGGGTTTTACCATAAATGGAAAAATAAACCGTAAAGATTTTGGATTAACCTGGAGTGCTGTAACAGAAGCGGGCGGCATAGTATTAAGCGATGAGTTAAAAATCATCAGTGAAATACAGCTGATAGAGCAGGCATAATTTTATCTGACCGGCAACAAAATTAATTTTTAAAGAGGTCGCCCACAATTTGTGGGCGACCTCTTTTTTAAAATCTTGTAAAGAAGTTTACTGAATGGTATAGCTGTTTAAATACCTGCATTTAATTGTTTGTATTTTAAAAGCCGGTATAGCATTTCAACTCATTACCCAGGCAATGCAATTGCCATTTAAATACAGCAGGTGTACTTCCAGTTTAATATGCGTATTTTTTGATACGTAGCAATGTGCAACACCTTCATCACCTGTAAACTCAATGGCGTTAATGTGCAGGTGTTCAATAAAATCAATTTCGCCATCGCCGTACCATTTGTATAATGCTTCCTTTATGCTCCAGGCTGCCGTAAGCAGACTATCACGAAGCATTTGTACAGAAGTGTTTTCAATGGCTGCAATCATGTCCAGTTCTGTTGGTGATAAAAATTTATGTTTTATGTTTTCTACTTTTTCAGTTACTAATTCCACATCTACGCCCACCCTCAAGCCGCTGCTCACCATCACAGCTGCGTAATCACCACAATGCGAAATGGAAAAATGATAGGCTTCGTTTTCCAAAAATGGTTTTCGTGTGTCTGCAATGCGTATCAGTTCATACGGAAAATCAGGATACATTTCTTTTAACAAATACCTGCCTGCCAAATGTTGTAACTGTTTCTTCGGATGGGTAATCTGCCGTTGCAATGGCACCTGTTGTAAAAAAAAATCCTTTTCTTCGGCTATTCGCCAAACACCTAATTTTGTTGAGAAGTTAATATTTTGTTGATAAACGAGCGGCATATTAGCAGTTGAATTTTCAATTGGCTTATGAATATTTTATTTTTTGCAAAATAACACTTAAACATTTTTATACAACAATTTATTACTACCCATGATCCTTAGTGATACAAGAATTTTAGAAGAAATAGCAAATGGCTCCATTAAAATAGAACCCTACGATAGAGAATGTCTGGGCAGCAATAGCTACGATGTGCATTTGGGAAAATTTCTAGCTACCTACAAAGACAAAGAGCTGGATGCAAAAAAACATAACCAGATTTATCATTTTGAAATTCCGGAAGAAGGTATTTTATTATTGCCACAAGAATTTTACCTGGGCGTTACCGAAGAGTATACAGAAACACATGCACATGTTCCTTTTTTAGAAGGAAAATCATCTACTGGTCGCCTTGGTATTGATATACACGCTACAGCAGGTAAGGGAGATGTTGGCTTTTGTGGTAACTGGACGCTGGAAATTTCTGTAAAGCAGCCTGTAAGAGTATATAAAGGAATGCCCATCGGACAATTAATTTATTTTCCGGTGGATGGAGAAATTGAAGTAAAATACAATCAGAAAAAAAATGCCAAATACAGTGGGCAACCCAATAAGCCGGTGGAAAGCATGATGTGGAAAAACCAGTTTTAATGCTCTTCATTGCCAGGGAGTATAGAAAATTTGGGTTGATCGCCCATTTTAAATGCTGCCATTTTTTTTATAATAAGCAATTAAAAAGCCGGTCACTTCATCATAACTTAATACACCCGATGGTTGCTGATTGCTTTGTAAATATTTCCCGTACATCCAGCGTATTACGGGTTCAAAAGGATTTTGATGCCGCTGGTTAAAATTGCGCATTTCTTTTAAATCGCCTTTTACAGAAGGCAATAATTGATGGGCCAGTTCTTTTGCTGCTGTACTGTCAACTAAATACAAATTTCTGTCTGTGTATAAAAAAAGATCTAGGTAAGCTGAGTAAAGAAAAGCGCTGTCTTTTGAAGCCGTGGCGGCGAGATACCCTACAAAATTGGCTTCATCTTCTTTTGCATATCCAATCTGGTGGCCAATTTCATGACAAGCGGTGTAGGGTTGTGAAAATTTTGGTATGGTAGTATTTACCTGTGCCTCGCCGGTAAAAGGATTATAATAGCCGGTAAATCCTGCATAATTTCCCAACCAGCCCCATAAAGAAATTTTTATATTTTTTGTGTTGTACTCCAAAAAAGAGTATTTTTTTGACACCTCCGAATAAGCTTCTGCTGCTTCTTTGAATATTTCTTTACTGGTTAAAATTACCGGTCCGTGATGCAAACTGGCCGCTTTACTTGCATTCACTTTTTGTAGTAATATAGTATTCACTATTTTTAAATCCTGAGCTGAATATTTTTCCATAGTCAGGCCAAGTTGGAAAGCAATTCCACGGCGGTTATAATTTATACCCCAAAAAATATTAAATACTACATAAATCATCAGTAAAACAATGAGTGTTTTTGAAAATGTATTTACCAGGGATTGCCAGCTTACCTGTTGTTTTAGTAATGCCTTTATGCCCTTTACAGCTTTAAACAACAGCCAGATAACAACAGCTCCATACAGCAAATCGCCGAGGCTAAAGGGCAGCCACCCTGTAACAGATCTAAAAAAAATAGCAGCAAAGGGATAAAATCCCGTAGAATAATACCGCTCTGTTATAAAAGAATTTGCTGAAAAAAGGCGGATTAAAATGACCATTAGAAACAGCACTGCCAAAAAAATCCCCCTCTTTTTATTTATCATACAGTTTAAAAATAATGAAAAACAAGTTGCCGCCGGATTTTACAACAATATATTGATATTAATGATTAAAATTAATCTAAAAAACTTACCTTCGCCGTCCTTTAAACCGGAGGTAATGGGAAAAAGAAAGGCAATAGAGATAGCTTTTGTGGGTTTAAAGCCCGGGATTCATGAGTTTACTTACAACGTAGATGACTCATTTTTTGCAGGTGACGAAGCAAGGGAATTTGCCAATTGTACCGCTACGGTGAAATTGCAATTAGATAAAAAAAATAGTTTTTTACTATTGAAATTTGAAGTGGGAGGCGTAGCAGATGTAGCTTGCGACCGGTGCGGAAACCCTTTGAAAAAAGATCTTTGGGATGAATTTAATATGCTGGTGAAAATGGTAGATAACCCAGAGGAAATGAACCAGCAGGAAGAGGATCCGGATGTATTTTATATTTCAAGAACTGAAAGCCATTTATACCTGAACGACTGGATATTTGAATTTGTAAGTTTGAGTGTACCGGTGCAAAAGTTGTGTAGTGCGGAAGAATTGGGAGGGCCAAAGTGTAACAAGGATGTGCTGGAAAAATTAAGGGAAATGGAGGCCAGTGAAGATGCAAACAATGCCAACGCTATCTGGAAGGGGCTGGAGAAGTTTAAGAAGAATTAAAAAAGTTATAGTTATAAGTTAAAAAGAGTTTTATACATCATTTACAATAACAATTAAAATTTACAAATATGCCAAATCCAAAACGACGTCATTCGCAGCAGCGCAGTGCAAAGAGAAGGACGCATTATAAAGCAAGCGAAACAACGTTATCAGTTGATAAGACTACTGGCGAAATGCATGTACGTCACCGTGCACATGTAAGTGAAGGCAAGTTATATTACAAAGGACAAGTGGTTGCTGAAAAAGCACCTCTAAAAGCATAATATTTTTCAAATGCTGAATTCTAAGTTCTACATGCGGTTTTCGGATGCAGGTCTTAGAATTTTTTATTTAACGAATGTACTATGAATATTGCTCTTGATATGATGGGTGGCGATTATGCACCCCTCGAAGCAGTAAAAGGTATTTCACTTTTTTTGGCCGAAGGCCACAAAAATATAATCCTCACTTTGATTGGTGATGAAACCAAAGTGAAGGAGTTACTGGAAGCTCATGCTATTTCATTAAATAATATAGAGCTTGTTCATGCGTCGCAAATTATTGAAATGCAGGAGCACCCTACCAGGGCGTTGCGTGAAAAAAAAGAATCTTCCATAGCCATTGGTTTTCAGTTATTGGCCGCGGGGAAAACAGATGCTTTTATAAGTGCCGGAAATACAGGTGCTATGATGGTGGGAGCATTGTTTAGCATCAAAGCCATTGAAGGATTGTTGCGCCCCACTATCGGAGCTTACATACCAAGAGAAAACGGCACACTCGGGTTGTTAGTGGATGCAGGTATTAATTCGGATTGTAAGCCTGAAAATTTATCCCAGTTTGCTACACTGGGCTCATTATACGCCGAGCATATACTGGGCTATGCAAACCCCAAAGTTGGCCTCATCAATTTGGGCGAAGAAGAAGGAAAAGGCAATCTTCTTACACAGGCAGCCTATTCTTTATTAAAAGAAAACAAACATATCAATTTTATAGGCAATATCGAAGGACGTGATATTTTGCTGGATAAGTCTGATGTGATGGTTTGTGAAGGGTTTACCGGAAATGTAGTTTTAAAACTGGCTGAAAGTATTTACGATTTGGTGCAGCGCAGAGGTATAAAGGATGAGCATTTTGACCGGTTTAATTTTGAAATGTACGGCGGTGTACCGGTATTGGGAGTAGCTAAGCCGGTTATAATCGGACATGGCATTTCGAAAGACATAGCCTTTAAAAATATGATTGGCATTGCGCAGCAAATGCTTGAAAAAGACCTGCTGCAAAAAATGAAAGACGCGTTTATACAAAATGGGTAACCATCTGCCCAAATAAAAACTGTTTATCAAAGGATAATATCAACTGAAATTTTATCAGCTTACATCCGAGATATCTGCAGATCTGTTGGATTGCTGTTTATGTAAAAGGAAAGCAGGAGAATTAATCCCCCGCTTTCCTGCCTGTTTTAATTAAAATCATTCTCATTTAAATCCTCATCGCTAAAAGACCGGCTGCCCATATTGAGCATACTGCCCATCAGATCTTTAAACTCAATTTTTCCTTCCATTACTTTTTTACTGATCAGTGAAAAAGCTGCAAGACCATGCAATACAAATTCCATTAATAAGGCAATCTCTTTTTCGCTCGCAGTTTTGTGGTGCTTTTTTACCAGCGCATGCAAGCCATCTACTTTATATAACAATTGGGTTTTATCCTCATCCTTTGTATCAAAAAATACATCCAGGTGGTTGCCACTGTCAAACCAGCAGGTGATGGGGCGGTAAGGATTTTCTTCCACCGAAAGGTCTTTTCCTTTTTTCTTTTTTAAAGTATCCGGATTGGGAAAATACAAACTGAATTGTGTACGTATGGCTTTCTCTAATAAATTAAATGCAACCTGGTAAGGTCCTTCCTGTTCCCCTTCATACACCAGTTCAATTTTTCCGGTAATAGAGGGAATGATGCCGACCAGATCACTGATCCAAACCTGAGTTTGTTTTTCATTATTGATGATGGCCCTGCGTTCGGCTGCACTTACTGCGTTTTCATAAGCAGCAATAGTAAGCCTTGCACTCACCCCACTTTTTTTATCTACAAATTCACTGCCCCTGGCTTCAAAAGCAACCTGTTCAATTAGCCGTTTTACCAGGTCGCTTACATTTACAAGGCCGGCCTGGTCTTCATTTATATTGGCTTCCTGCTCGGTAATGGCCAAAGAGGTTTCTATTGATTTTGGATAGTGCGTTAATATCTGGCTTTCTATCCTGTCTTTCAAAGGTGTTACAATACTGCCTCTGTTGGTATAGTCTTCTGGATTGGCAGTAAAAACAAACATCACATCCAGGGGTAAACGCAGTTTAAAACCACGTATCTGTAAATCACCTTCTTCTAAGATGTTAAATAAAGAAACCTGTATCCTTGCCTGCAGATCGGGCAATTCATTGATAACAAAGATACTCCGGTTGCTGCGGGGTATAATGCCGTAATGCAGTACTCTTTCATCTGCAAAACTCAATTTTAAATTGGCTGCTTTAATTGGGTCAATATCGCCAATCAAATCTGCCACGCTTACATCCGGTGTAGCAAGTTTTTCCCCGTACCGCTGGCTGCGGTGTAACCAGTTAATAGGGGTATCGTCACCCTGTGTTTCAATCAAATCAATTGCATAACGCGAAATAGGCTGCAGCGGATCATCATTGATTTCACTGCCCGCAACCACAGGAATATATTCATCTAACAATTCTATCATCTGCCTGGCCATACGAGTTTTTGCCTGGCCACGCAAACCCAGAAACAAAATGTTGTGGCGGGAGAGCAGTGCCCTTTCAGTATCCGGTATTACCGAATCTTCGTATCCTAAAATACCCGGAAACGCATTTTCTTTTGCCCTGATTTTTTTTATCAGGTTATCACGTATTTCATCTTTGATGCTTCGGGAAACGTAGCCGTTCTTCTTGAGTTCGCCGAGTGTTTTTATTTTATGCATTTTTTTATTTTTGCTGTTTAGGCGTTTTGCCGTTTTTGTTTTTTGCTGTTTAGATACTTCAACGTTTTATGTATTGCCGTTAACTTGATGTGGTCCTCTATAGAAAATAAAAAAGCCTGAACTACTCATCGGAAAAATTATCTAAACTAATATACTGTTTTTCTTTTGCCACTTTCAAAATCTTTAAACATAAATGCACCCAGTTTATCAAGTGATGCAAAGAATGCTTTGCCATTATTTGTTTCTGTAAATTCCTGCACAAATTTCTGCAGATAAGGGTCAGATGCAATCATAAAAGTTGTGATCGGAATCTTTAATTTTTTACATTGTGTTGCCAGACTCATACACCGGTTCAAAATTTTCCTGTCAACTCCAAAACTGTTTTTATAATATTTTGCGCCCACTTTTAAACAGGTGGGTTTACCATCGGTGATCATAAAAATTTGTTTGTTCGGGTTTCTTCTTTTACGTAATAAATCCATGGCTAGTTCAAGACCTGCAACCGTATTAGTGTGGTAGGGGCCTACCTGTAAATAGGGCAGGTCCTTCACTTCAATAGTCCATGCATCGTTGCCAAAAACTACAATGTCCAATGTATCTTTTGGATATTTTGTTTGTATCAGTTCACTTAAGGCCATGGCTACTTTTTTAGCAGGCGTAATTCTATCTTCTCCATACAAAATCATAGAGTGAGAAATATCTATCATCAACACGGTAGAGGTCTGGCTTTTAAAATCTGTTTCCCTTATCTCCAGGTCATCTTCGTGCAACCTAAAACTTTCTGCACCATGGTTAATCTGGGCATTACGGATAGACGCAGTAAAATCAATTTGCTCCAGCGTATCACCAAATTGAAAAGGTCTTGATTCAGGACTAATTTCATCACCGCCACCTGGTTTAAAAGTATTATGGTTTCCCTGCCTTGTTTTTTTAAGTTTGCCAAAAATTTCTTCCAGGCTTTTTTTACGAATGCCCTGTTCTGTTTTGGGCGTAATCTTTATTTCTCCTTTGTCTTTCTTTTCATCAATATAGCCCTTGTCTTTTAGGTCTTCATAAAAATCGCCCATGCCATATTCATTGTTGGTGAGTTTATATTCGTTGTCCAACTCATTCATCCATTGCATTGCTTCCCCAACATCGCCATTGGTATAAGTCAGTAGTTGCATAAAAATATCCAGCAATTGTTCAAAGCGGCTTTTAGCGTTTTCAGTTGGATCGTATTTTGAAAAATTATATCCCTTCATAATAATAGTATTAAGATTTAAAAACAGTTATTTTGTTGTTTCCCTGCAACATTTAGTTTAAAATTATATGGCTGAGAAAATATATAAAAATTAATTTTTCCATGCCTAGGTTGGTGGGGCTCAACCTCGGCTAGTACTGTTAACGAGTCCTCCTCGGCTAGTTTATAAATAGTAAAGTATTCCAATAATGGTTATCATACATCTTATAAGAATTTTTATAAAAATAATTTTAAGATACCTTATTCTTCGATAAGGTTACACCTTTTTCATAAATGCTCGCTGCGATAACCTCTTCGCAAATGTGTCATCAATTATAAATGCTCAATCATTTTTATTTCTTCTTTCTATAATTTGTACCCCAACTTACTCAAGAGCGAAAATTTTTTTTATTTTTAAAAACTTCTAGAAAACCATGTGTTGTTTTAGTGTATCCCTTGCCCTACAGAGGGTAACACTCTTGTATATTATTTTCCATTAATTAAAGCTTTGTGATTTTGTTTTTGTCGGATTTGCGATACGGCTTCAATTCATTTGCAAAGACAACTACAATATATATCACAATGTAAGAAACAATCATCTGAACTGATTGGTTCGGTTGTTAAATAAAAAAATCCTTTCACCCTATTACGGTGAAAGGATTTTTTTATCTAGAAAACCATTATTTTTTACCGCTATCGGTTTTTTTTACAGGTGCGGTTGTATTGTTAATTGTCTTAGGTAGTTCTAATTGTTTGGGTGTTTTATAAAACTGTTCCATTTGCTGAATTCCTCTTAAAAGGTTGGCACCAACTGCCATATCCCCTCTTTCTCCATCAAACTGGCTAACCCTTCTTTCATTCAGACTATTATAATAAATCATTTGCTGATCCAGATCTTTCTTTAAGATGCGGGTAACTTTTTCAGCCAGGGCAGTATCACCGGCTTTGTAACAGGCATCTAAAAATTGGTAAGATACATAGTTGTGCTGTTGAAAACGCGATACCATGCCATAGCTCATATTCTCTTCCAGCATTCCTTGATCACATTTTTCCAGCATTTTTTTTGCTTCTTCTTTTTTACCATTTTCGGCTAAATTAGCGGCGGCTTTGGCGTAGGCCAAACGAATACTGTTCAGGTGTCTGCGGTTTTCTTCATCAAAATAAACGCCTGAAACATTGGCGTTGCCAAATACAAATTTGTTCATCATTTTATCGTACACCCAAGCCTGGTTTACTTCTTTATTTACTACGGGAACCAGTCTGTAAGTAAGTCCATCCTGGCGCAGGTACTGGCTAAATCCAAGTTCACCATATTCGCTGGTAAAATAAATGGGGCGTTTCCATTTATTGGCGGCAATAATATTCAGAATGGCAGTTTCTCCTTTTTGCAGGCCCGATCTGGCAGGGATATCAAACTTCACTTCACTCACAACACTATCTTCTGCATTAACAGTACCATTCGCTTTCACCAGGTTGATATCAACAGGAATTTTTACCTTTCGGCTTGGAAAAACATTCAAAGTACTTCCGTCTCTCGCCTGTTCCACTTTTGCCGGGTCATCACTACCTGCATAATCCTTCATCATGGTATACAAATCCATATACTGATTTGGATCAATACCCGCTTTCGGTGCGTAATAAATATAATCTCTTTTGGCCCCTTCTATCTGGTCGGCCGACCAAATTGGATCAATGGGATCACTTTTGTTTATTTTGTACCGCAACTGGTTTATGTACGAATCGGTACCCAGTAAACTACTGTTGATAACCCGTATATCACGGCGTATTCCTTCTACCTCCTGTGCATACCACAAAGGGTAGGTATCATTATCTCCGAATGTAACCAAAATAGCATTGGGGGCGCAGCTTTCCAGATAATCTATAGCGAGGTCTCTGGCCAATACTTTTTTACCACGGTCATGGTCATCCCATTCCTGGTTACCCATAATTACCGGTACTGCTAAAAAACAAACGCCTGCTGCAACATAATTGGCTACACTGGCACTCATAAATTTCTGCAGTAATTCTTTTACATACAATACGCCAATACCTATCCAGATGGCAAAGGCATAAAAACTTCCTACAAAGGCATAATCCCTTTCTCTTGGCTGGTTACCCGGCATATTTAAATAAATAACAATAGCAAAACCAGTAAAGAAAAAGAGCAGGCCAATGACAAGACCATCTCTTTTATTTTTTTGATAATAATAAATTAAACCTAACAGACCCAATATAAGGGGCAAAGCAAAAAGGCTGTTATTGGCTTTATTGTGTTTCATACTGTCGGGCATAAAACTCTGGTTACCCAGCCTGGCATTATCCCAGAAAGCGATACCTGTTTTCCAGTTTCCGTCCCGTACATTACCCATTGCAACGCCCTGCACATCATCCTGTTTGCCGGCAAAATTCCACATAAAATACCGCATATACATCCAGCCAACCTGGTATTGTGCAAAGAAGCTGATATTGTCGGCCATGGTGGGTTTACCGGTCCATTCGCCTGTCTTAGCATCCTTTCCCAAGCCGGCAAAATTGGCATAATAATCAGCGTGACCCTGGTCATTGCCCTGGTCCCACATTCTTGGGAAAACATGCATGTCTTCATCGGCATAAGTAGTCTCTATCTTACGGCCATTTTTTGTGTATTTATCTTTCCCCTTAATATAAGTATCTATATACTGCTGGTCGGTAGGTTGTGCAGTAAAATCCTGCCCAACTATCAAAGGAAAATCGCCATATTGCTCACGAGCGAGATAGCCCACCAGGTTTACAGGGTTATCTACATTGTACATGTCAATGGCGGTATCGGCATTACTTCTTATCAGCGTGGTGAAGTAACTGCTGTAGCCCAATAGCATAAAAGTAAAACTCCACAAGGCAAGTTTTAAAAAGTTCCAGTTTTTTTTATTGGCCATGCGCAAGGCAAAATAAATAAGTACACCCAGGAGAACAAAGAAAAAACTAAAACCACTAAAAAATGGCAGGCCAAAATCATTTACAAATAAGATATCAAAATTTCCGGCGCCTTTAATGGTCCATTGAATTACAGCTTTTTGAATGATGCCGGTAATGGCACAACCAATAATAAAGGCAAAGAAAATTCCCCACTTGGTTGTTTTATATCTTTTAAAATAATAGATCATTACCATTGCTGGTATCGTCAACAGGTTTAGCAAATGCACGCCAATTGAAAGTCCCATCAGGTAAAAAATTAAAATTAGCCACCGGTCGGCTCCGGTAAAATGCCCGGTAATACCAACCTTATTTTCTTCTGTAACAGCCGACTCCCATTTTACCATGGCCCAAAAAACCAATGCGGTAAAGAAAGATGACATGGCGTATACTTCTCCTTCCACCGCGCTGTACCAAAAGGAATCTGAAAAGCAATACGCCAGCGAACCTACGGTGCCTGCTGCAACAATGCTAAACAATTGCGCCCCGGTTAATTCTTCATTTGCTTTCTGTACTAATTTTTTTGCATAATGCGTAATGGTCCAGTATAAAAATAAAATAGTAAAACCGCTACTTAACGCACTCATCAGGTTAATACCAGTTGCAGCATGTTTGGGATCAAATGGTGCCATAAACAAACGGCCGATTAATACAAAAAGCGGCGCGCCGGGCGGATGGGGAATTTGTAATTTATAGGCACTGGAAGCAAATTCACCACAGTCCCAAAAACTGCCGGTAGCTTCCATGGTCATAATATAAACAGTGCAGGCAATGATACAGATTATCCATCCTGAAATGTTATTAACACGTTTAAAATTCATATAGAAGTGGGTTATAAGTGGGCAAATATAAAACTATCAACCCATTGATAAGCTGGGATAACAATTTTTTATGAATTAATAATCAGGCATCAATTACCGTTTTTTAAAGTTCAATCATTTTGCAATCAGGTATAAAGGGTAACAATTATGCCACAGAAGGTTTGCAAACCACACTTTTTTTTTAAATCTTTGTAAAAAAATAAGCGTATGAAACAAGTAGCATTATTTGCTTTTACAGTTTTGATAATGAGCGCCTGCCGCCAGGTACAGGGAAGTGGTAATATCGTTACCGAAAATAGAACCACCGCTGATTTTACCGGTAT
>NZ_JACMOO010000228.1 GCF_014377975.1 Ferruginibacter sp. | reverse complement strand
CAAAAGCCCACATTAATAATACCTGATGGTCACGGTTTTGTTATTGGAAAAATAGTATTAGATCAACAAGGAAAATTTATTTATACATCCGAAACCAATAAATGTATAATGTGGGATACGAAAACCGGGCGCCAGCTATATACTTTCCCGCTTGATTATGCAAACTATACAGATGGTTATACCGGAATGGATATCAGCCCTGATGGCAGTAAAATAGCCATTTCCTCAGGTGGGCTATTATTTTATTTTAATACAAAAACGGGTAAAAAAATAGCGGGTGGCGAAGGGGCTTATGGTATTGACGATTTAAAGTTCTCTGCAGATGGAAACTATATTTATGCAATACGTGGTAACGGAATTCATATTTTAGATGCTAACACATTAGTTGAAAAAGGATCAATTAAAGACAATTTTAGCGGCTACAGCGGAAGAATTTGGTTGCTTGCTGATAATAAAGTTTTAGTGATAGGTGACAGTTATCCGACAACCAGCTTTAAAGTTTACGATATTGATACAAAACAAAAAATTTCTTCTCTTGATTTGCCAAAAGAAAAAAATTTCCGCCGGTTTATTTTTTTGCCGAAACAGAATATGCTGGCTGTTTTTGGCAGTAATCCTGGTGTGGGCTTAGTGTTTTACGATATCGTTACAAATACAATGAAAGGCAGCATTCCTTATAACGGAGACTTAACTTATGCGGCAATCATTCCATCGCAAAATACTGATGAAATATTAATTTCGGGAGAACCTGATGTAAAAGGTTCTGCCTTTAGCAGCAATTTGCTTAACCTGTATAGTACAACTTCACTTAAAAAAATTAATACTTTTAACAATACAACCATTGATGAAAACCACCCTGTAAATGGAGGTTATTTTGACGGATTTAAAAAAGAACTCTGGGTACAAATAGGTGGAAAGGAAGTAGGCAATTATAATTTTGCTTCAAAAAAATATACCGTTTTTTTAGATGGGATCATTGCTGAAATGAGCAGTAAATTTTACACCACGATTTACAATAATGTTAATGGATATCTGCATCTTACTACGGACAAGGAAAATTTTAAAATAATTGATCTTACCCGTATGAAACCTCTTTTGCATAAAGATTTAAAAATATTTCCGGACGCAGTTGCGACAACTTTTACGGGAGATACAATTGCTGTATTCAATAATAGCACGGTTACAGTAAAAAATATTGTGACAGGTAAAATAATTAAAAGCTTTACCGGCCTGGGCATGGCAGAAGGCATTTCACTCTTCCCAAATAATTTCTTTTTTAGCAATGATGATAAATTTCTTTTTTATTGTGATGATAATATCAACAGCAATATTAATAAAGGAGCTATTAATATTATAAGAATGAACCTGATTACGGGAATTAAACAAAAATTTATAAATGCCAAAGGGTTTGGTTTTACAACTGTGCATCCCGATAAAACTATAATGGCCGGTTTTGAAAAAGGATATCAATTTAATACTGCGGTTGTATGGGATTTGATTACCGGCAAACGAATCTTTAGCAAAGAAGTAAAAAGTAGTTTTATCCAGATTTCTTTTGATAAGAAAAAAATAATAATGGATGAAAACATAAGCCTGTATAATATTTACGATATTCAGACTAAACAAATAACATCCAGTATAATTGTCCCCGATGATCTTGTGTATTCAGAACATGCTGTAAACAAAGATTTTTCTTTATTGGCTAGAGGTCGCCCTAACGGTTATATTTCTATGTATGATGCAAAAAAGGGTAAAGAATTGTATTCAATTCATGCACATATAAGTGAAATTGATAAAATCTTTTTTTCGCCTGACGAAAAACTTTTTTATTCCATAGGAAGTTATGACAATTCAATAAAAGCATGGGAAACCGCCACAGGAAGGTTTATAGGAACGCTTTATCTTTTCAGGGGGTCTACCGATTATGTATTTATGGATGCTGATGGACGCTTTGATGGCACCCCAGAAGGAGTAAAAAAGATCTACTATGTTATTAACCAAAAGCCTATGCCTTTGGATAGGATATTTGAAAAATATTATACGCCAAACTTATATGCACGTTCTGTAGCGGGAGAAAAATTTGATAAAATTGATGTTATTATCAAACCTTTTCCAAAAGCAAAAATATCTTACGCAGAGGCTAAACGCAATTTAGAGGTGGAAGAAGATGGAATACCGGTCTATAAAAATACTACCGGCTTTGCAGACAT
>NZ_JACMOO010000227.1 GCF_014377975.1 Ferruginibacter sp. | reverse complement strand
GCCTGGTGGCAGGATTTGCTGCTGCTGATACCAAGATTGGTTTGTGGCTACCTGTTAACGTCAAACTTTGGCGCTGCCAAATTTGGCCTGCCCTGGAGCCCGGCAGATAATAACCTCGGCTTTTTTGAAGTAGCTTTCTGGTTTCCCATTGATGTGGCGGAGTATGGCGGCATCTTTAAAATGTTTCCCATCTTCTTCGCCTGGATGGGTGCTTTTAGCGAAGCAGTCGGCGGCATCTTTTTACTATTGGGACTGCAAACAAGGATTTTTTCCTTTCTTATTTTATGCACTATGCTGGTGGCTATTTTTATGCAGCAAATGGGCAATGGTGCCTGGAACATGCTGCCCGCCGCAGGCTTTGCATGGGTAAGCCTGTATGCACTGATAATTGGCAGCGGAAGGTTTGGTGTTGATTATCTCATCTCCAAAAAATCCAAATCATGAAAAAGTATTCAATCATTTTAGTAAGTCTGCTGCTTTTTTCGCTGGCGGGCTGCGTGCAAAAAAGTTATACAAAGACAGTGGCGGTAAAATTGAAAGTATCAAACATAAAAGACATAAAAACCGTGGGTATTCGTGGACAGGGAAAACCGCTTAGTTGGGACAATGATTTTGAGTTGAAATCAGTAGAAAAAGATTCATTGTACACCGCAACAATTACCGCAGTTACAGGTTACAAATTTGTTGAAATAAAATTTACTGTAAATGGCGATTTCGAACTAAAGGAACAGCCCAACCGCAGGGTTGTATTTAGTGTTAAAGACACCACTTATTATAATGCAATATTTGATTCCAATAAATAAAAAGTTCTATATTTTTTTAATAATAAAAAGTAAAAACATGAAACCATTCTTTATAATCCTGCTGTTATGCAGCTCAATTTTCATTGGTTGTTCTTCTTCGCATGGCATCACTAATATAGAGCCAAAGACAGGCACAATTGAAATTTCTGCCAATGGCGAATTTCGTATATGGAAGGATATTAAACATGGCAGTTTTACCGTACTGCTTACCAATTCATCGCCCAGCCAGTCGGTAGAATTATACAAAGTAAAAAGTGATGGCAATGAGAAATGGGTAAGCCCTTCGCTGCTGGCCAAGAGCAGCCAGGAAGTAACCATACCTGCAGATGGGCATTTGTTTATTAAGAATTTTAATCCCAATACATTTACTATTACTTATAAAATTGCAGAATAATGAAACGAATGATTACAGCGACCGCTATTGTATTTTTCATTTGTATCACATCAATAGCCCAGCAAAAACTTACACTGGCACAGCAACAGGAAGATTTTAAAATTTTTAAAATCAGTATGCAGGAAATGCACGCCGGTGTTTACTGGTTTATCACACCTGAAAGACTTAATATGTTGTACGACTCTGTGTATGCGACATTGAAAGACCAGGAAGATGTAGAACAATTTTATCTCAAAGTGCGTTTTTGTATGGCAGCACTGCATCACGGGCATGATGGAGTAGAATGGACAAACCGCCACCCGGGCCTCAATTATAAGATGAATGCCATGCCGGCTGATAGGAAACATTTGCCATTTATAATGGAATATTTAGGCGACCGGTTATACATACTTAACAATTGCAGCAACAATAAAAAAATTATCAAAGGCAGCGAAATTGTAAGCATCAACGGTAAAACAATTGCCAGCCTGAATAAGCAAATGCTACAATATATTTTTGCCAATGGCCGCAACACTACTTTTAAATATAAAATGCTGGGTTTCTATTTTCAGTTTCATTACCTGTACAAGGTGCTGTATCCAACAGAAACAAGTTACAGGTTGGGTATCATTCCATATAAATCTAAAATAAAAATACAAGTTGTGGCGAATGCTGAATTGCCACAGACGATTGCAGACAGATACAAGCAGCAAACGGACAAATTAATCAACAACTGGGATACTTTATTTAGTTATAAAGTACTGGATAAAGCAAAAGGTATTGGTTACTGTAAGATGGAAACATTTTCTACCCAGCGCTTTGATACCGACAGTATTAAATTGGTTAAGGTGCTGAAAAAAATGTTTGTACAAATAAAAGCAGATGATATTAAAAGCCTTGTGGTGGACGTTCGCAACAATGAGGGCGGCGATGATTCCTGGCAAACTGCTATTAGTTATTTCAGGGGAATAGAAGAGAATAAAAATGGCGGCCTTGCTTATTTGCAGAGTGACAAGTTCACTTACATCCAATGTGTGATTCAGAATGATGGCAACAGGCAGTTGCTGCAGGTATTTAAAGACAGCCCTTACGCATTAATAGATAAAACCCCGGAAGGGCGTTTCAAGCTAAAACCAGAATACACAGAGCATGATACCAGGGCAAAGCCTTTAATGCACAATGCTTTTAACGGCAATGTATATTTATTGCAAAACGGGTTAACGTTTTCTGCAGGCTTCGCATTTGCCGGTATGCTGAAAGACAAGATCAAAAAAAGCAATGGCTTTATAAAAGTAATTGGCGAAGATAACGGGGATGATTCGGACGCAGGTGTGGGCAGTGGTGGCTGGGGCGTAGAATTATTGTTGCCCAATAGTAAAGTGAAACTAAATATACCTATTACCGGCAGTGGGGAAAAAGCTTATACAATACCCCCTGTGCATTTTTTAGACTATAAAGTAATACCCACCATTGCTGATAAATTAAATGGTGTGGATACAGAACTTGAGTTTACAAAGAAAATAATTGCATCTAAAAAATAAAATACGGGTATCGTCAATTTATAACACGGCCGCTGATAAAGCGGCTTGTTTTCTATTAAGGCTTTTTGAATTTTATAAACAAATCCCTTATCAGTAAACCGGAGAGCATACCAATTACAAAAATAGAAAGAAACTGTATTGCCCTTATATTTTTATTTTCCTATATTGCGAAATAGTTACCTATTGAAAGCATAAGCATAACAGCAGTAAGTACCAATGTTCGTTGTGTTCGCAAACTTTTAGTTTT
>NZ_JACMOO010000226.1 GCF_014377975.1 Ferruginibacter sp. | reverse complement strand
ATAAACTGCATCGTAATTATTTTGTAGTTCTGAAAGTTCAATATTTCTCCCAAGTTCCTGCCCGTATTTTATTTTGATTCCCCCAATGGACAAAATATAATCCACTTCATCTTTGCAAAATTGTGGCGTTACTTTATATGCGGCAATGCCGTAAGTCATCAATCCGCCGCCTTCTTTTTCTCTTTCATAAATAGTCACATCAATTCCTTCACGACTCAGCATGTGTGCACAACTCAAGCCCGCAGGACCTGCACCCACGATAGCAACTTTTTTGTCAACGGATTCTTTTCGGGTAAATAATTTCCAGTTATGTTTAAGTGCTTTTTCGGTACTATAGCGTTGTAGTTTTGCAATAGCGATAGGTTCCTCTTCCATAAAATTAAAAACACATGCACCTTCGCATAATTTTTCTACCGGACAAACTTTACTGCAACCTGCACCCATAATATTTGACACCAAAATAGTATGTGCACTTCCTTTTAAATTATCGGTTGTTATTTGTCTGATAAATTTTGGTACATCAATACTTGTAGGACAACTTTTCATACAGGGCGCATCGTAACAAAATAGACAGCGGTTTGCTTCTACCAATGCTGCATCAGCGGTTTCAAAAGCCGGATGGAGATCAGAAAAGTTTTTAGCGTATTGCTCTGCAGAAAGCCTGTTCGATTGTATTGACATTTAGAGTTTTTTAGATTAATTAATTAAGTTCAATTTGAATGACAATGGACGATAGACCACTGACGACTGAATACGGCAACCACATTTCACATTCAAAACTTCACAATTGACAATTCCCAACCTCACCATTTACAACTTCACAATTTCCCCATAAGTTTCCGGTCTTCTATCACGAAAAAATTGCCACTTGCTTCTTACTTCTTCTATCAAATCCAAATCAAATTCTGCTATGAGTAATTCATCGTTGTTTTCTGATGCTTGTGCAAATATTTGTCCCATTGGATTTACAAAATACGAACTGCCATAAAACTTCCCAAGATTCCATGGCGCTTCGGTACCAACTCTGTTTATGCATCCCATAAAATAACCGTTGGCAACTGCGTGGGCAGGCTGCTCCAGTTTCCATAAATATTGAGATTGACCAACAGTAGTAGCAGAAGGATTGTAAACTATTTCTGCGCCATTCAATCCAAGACATCTTGCACCATCAGGAAAATGCCTATCGTAACAAATGTAAATGCCCACTTTTGCATATTTTGTTTCAAAAACCGGATAGCCAAGGTTACCTGGTTTAAAGAAAAATTTTTCCCAAAAACCTCCTGTATGTGGTATATGATTTTTACGGTATTTGCCAAGATACGTTCCGTCTGCATCTATTACTGCTGCTGTGTTGTAGAGAACACCTGCCGATTCTTTTTCATACACGGGAACGATGATTACCATGTTGTATTTTTTGGCGTAAACTGCAAGGCGATTGGTGGTTACACCGGGAACTTTCTCTGCTGATGCATACCATTTACTATCCTGGCCCGGACAAAAATAAGGCGTATTAAAAATTTCCTGAAAGCAAAGAATCTGCACCCCTTTTTCTCCAGCTTCTTCAATAAATGAAATATGTTTTTGAAACATGGCTTCCTTAATTTCTTCAATGGTTCCTTCACCTTCCGTTTTTGGAAGACTCATTTGAATTAACCCTGATTTAATAATTCGTGGCATTTAATTTTACTTTGAAATGATGACTACTTTTTTAAAAAAATAAAATAATTTAAATGTTCTGACTTACTTTTTTTCTTTTGATAAACTGTCCGTATCCTTTTTCTAAAAAGCATTCGTTGTTATCAATTGCCACTTTTCCTCTAAGCAAAACTGTCTTTACTTTTCCTGTCACTTCCCATCCTTCATAACCGCTGTAATCAACATTCATGTGGTGTGTAGCTGCAGATATTGTATGTTTTTCATTTGGATCAACGATAATAATATCTGCATCACTGCCAACCGCAATGGTTCCTTTGCGTGGAAACATGCCAAATATTTTTGCAGGATTTGTTGCCGTTACTTCAACATATTTATTTAAACTTATTCTGCCTTTATTTACACCTTCGCTAAATAACAATTCCATTCTGTTTTCAATTGCTGGATGACCATTTGGTATTTTAGAAAAATCATTTTTGCCCATCAGTTTTTGTTCCCATTTAAAAGGACAATGATCCGTAGCTACAACCTGCACGAGCCCTTGATTTATGCCCGCCCACAAAGTATCCTGGTCTTTCTTTTCCCGCAGCGGCGGACTCATTACCCATTTTGCACCTTCAAAATCTTTTTCGTATAAGGATGCATCTAAAAGTAAATATTGAATGCAGGTTTCTACAAATACTTTTTGATTTCTGCGGGTTGCATTGCGCACCGCATTTAAAGCGCCTTCGCAGGTGAGGTGTACAATGTAACCCGGGCAACCAGTATAATTT
>NZ_JACMOO010000225.1 GCF_014377975.1 Ferruginibacter sp. | reverse complement strand
TCCCATTGCTGGGTACCGGTATAAACCTGCGCATTTAGATAAATTTTAGCTAATAATGCATAAGCTGCCCACTTATTAAAACGTCCGTAGTATAAACGGTTAGACTGGCTGTTTAATAACGGTAAAGACTCGTTTAATTCTTTTATAATAAAATCATATACTTGCTGACGTGTATTTTGGTCTGCAAGGAAACCTGCTGCTACATCAAAACGGGTCACAATTGGAACATTTCCATATAAATCGCACAGCACATAATAAAAGGAGGCTCTCAAGGCCCGAATCTCCGCCAATACGCTATCTTTTCCTGAGGCAACAGGCACAGCACCTGATTCAATCTGGAAAATTAAACGATTACAATTAGTTATTCCTCCATACGCTGAGGTCCAGTTTCCGCCGGTTCCATCCGTATTGGTCCAGGAATGCTCATGTAATCTGCGGTAACTACCATCATCCACCCATCCATATGGCCGGGCAGTTATTACAAGCTCATCCGCGGTAACCTCCTGGGTACGGAAAAAGTTACTGCCACCATAATTTAATACATTCCTCCATGCACCATAAGCCGGCCCTGTCAACGACACCAGATCTTTGGCACCCGGGGTAAACTGGTCTGATAAAATCTCCGTGTAATTTTTGTCGGCCAGTTTAGTACAGGACCCAAATAAAAGAGTTGCAGAAGCTGAAATAATAACTAACCAAATTATATTTTTATAAAGTCTCATTTTCGATTTATTTTATTATTTAAAAAGTAACATTTAACCCAAAAGTGAAGGTCCGGGCACTGGGATATTTATCTCTATCATCGTTTCCAGGGGTTAGGCCAATACGGTTTACTTCAGGATCAATTCCTTTATAACCAGTTATTACCAAAGTGTTTAACATGGCTACATAAATGCGGGCATTTTTTACAATGTTTTTAATATTAGCTATGCGGTAACCAAGTGTAAGGTTGTCCACTTTCCAGAAACTACCGTCCTCAACATAATAACTGTTGTACTGTAATGGTACATTCTTATCCAAAACTGCTTTTCCAAATACTTTGTCATATGCAGAGTTCAGCTGATTGTATTGGGTACGACCCGTGTTTTCGTAATACATGCGTTGGAAGTTAAGGATTTGAAAGCCAAATGCGCCACGCATAGTGATGGCCAAATCGAATTTTTTATAACGAAAATTATTATTCCAACCGGCATAATATTTAGGCAACCCGTTTCCGAGAACCATTTTATCCTCATCTGCAGCTTTAAAATTCTGAAATGAAACGGGCTTCCCGTCCCTACCCTGGTAAACCCAATTTCCTTTATCATCAACATCAATAACTTTAAATCCGTAAAATTCTCCGATCGCCCTGCCAACTTTTACGCGGTGTGTGTAGGTTTGAATGGGCTCTCCCGTTCCCCCAACGTTAAAAAAGTCATTTGTCGTTTTATAATCCTGGTTAGACAAGGACACTAATTTATTTGCATTGGTGGAAAAAATAAAGGTGGAAGACCATTCAAAATCTTTTTTGGAAATAGGAACAAGATTTACGAGGGCTTCAATCCCCTTATTTTCCATTACTCCAACATTGGCCCAGGTGGTACCAAACAAGTTAGGAGGAGTTGGTACAGGGAATTGGTACAACAAACCATTTACTTTGCGTTTGTAGGCATCAAATGAACCGCTTAGCCTTCCCTTGTATAACGAAAAATCAAGTCCAATGTTAAATTCTGCTTTTTCTTCCCAGCGAAGATTTGGGTTTGGATTGCTGGTAGGTACCAATTGAGGAACCCAACGTCCATCGGATAAAGTAAATCCACTATAACCTAAACGGGCCACCCCTAAAAAAAGAGATTGAGGAGGTGTACCGGTTACACCGTAGCCCACACGTAATTTTAAATCTTCAATGGCGGTTATTTTCTCCATAAACTTCTCCTTATTGATTCTCCAGCCTACAGAAACGGCAGGAAATGTACCCCATGGATACTTGGCGCCTACAAGCGCAGAAGTAGCTTCATGACGCACACTGGCCATCAACAAATATTTATCCATAAAACTGTAAGTCGCCCTTCCAAAAAAACCAATTAAATTCCTTCGGTTTTTATCTGAACTTAAGTCAGTAATTCCACGGCGCCTGGCATCTCCCTGACCTATATTATTGTAAGTGAATAAATCTGTGGGGAAATCCCAGTTTTCTGCAAATAAATTTTCAAATGTATTATCCTGGTAAGAATAACCGCCTAATACCGAGAAGGAATGATTTCCAAGGGATTTATTATAGTTGGCTGTTAATTCCATAAGGTTTTCCAAGGTTTGCGTAGTTCCACGTGAGGCATACCCATTTCTGGTGTCCCGTATATTAGATATATGTCTTTTGGTTTCTGAATATCCTCTTAATTCGTTGAACTTAGTACGGGCGAATAAACCGGTAATTGTTAGCCCTTCCATTGGTTTTAATGTTAAGGTACCTGCAACCCGGGTACTCTGATTATTGTTTTCACCATCGCTCTCTTTTATACGGGAAATAGGATTTTCATATAAATAAAGGCCCGTTTGCTCAGCCCATGAACCATCCGGATTATTAACCGGGCTAGTAGGATTACGGATCAGTGCCTGCCGGTAGGTGTATCCATTAAAGTCGAAACCATTTCCGGAAGTATTGTACCGCTGATCAGTATTAATAAGGTTAAAATTTGCCTTTAATATTCCATTAAACATTGAATGATTGATATCAAAACGACCGCTTAATGCACGATTGTCAGACTCTAAAAGGATGCCTTCAAAACTACGGTAGTTTAAATTTACCAGGTAATTGGTTTGAACATTTCCACCACGATAAGTAAGATTTTGAACAGTAGAAAGTGGCTTTTGTATTATTTCCTTAAACCAATCCGTACTAGCTCCAAGGTCTGAAAAAGCAACCCCATCAGCTTTTTTTTGCCGATATTGCTGGGCATTCAACATATCAGGTTTGCGCACGATTTTTTGGGTACTTATGTAACTACTGTATTCAACAGACTGGATGCTACCGTTTGATTTGCGGGTAGTTATCAAGATCACTCCATTTGTACCCCTGGTGCCATAAATAGCCGCGGCGGCACCATCTTTTAAAACATCAATTGATTCGATATCTTCTGGAGCTACCGTACGCAAATTACCCGGGATGCCATCCACTAAAATTAATGGTTGAGAACTAGCATTGATTGAGTTAATACCCCGCAAAACAATTTGTGAGTTATTGACAGGACTACCTGAGGGTGAACCAATTGACAAACCGGCAACCTTTCCCTGCAAAAGCTGTCCTGCATCGTTTACAGCACCTTTTACAAAATTTTCTGATTTAACTGAAGCTATTGAAGCTGTCACTTCTTTTTTCTTTTGGGTTCCGTATCCTATTACCACCACTTCATCAAGGTTTGATGAAGAACGCGCCATTTTTATGTTTAACGGTTGTTGGTTGCCGATGAATACTTCCTGGGTAGCATAGCCTGTATTGGAAATTACCAGAACACCTCCAGCATCTGGTACAGAAAGGCTAAATTGACCTTTTGCATCTGTAAAGGTGCCAATTTTAGTGTCTTTTAACTGAATAGTTGCACCTACGAGAAACTCACCAGTTTGTGACTCTGTAACAACTCCGGTAATAATTTTATCCAATACAAAATGTTCATACGGGATATAAGACTTTGCCGAAACCAGCAAAGAAAAAAATAATGGAATAATGAAAATTAAACTAGCAGAAAATTTTTTCATAAATAAGCACGTTTTTAGGATCGGTAAAAGAATACACTATAAAATTATTTTTAAAACAATAGGAAAACCATAATATAATTATCCATTTTTTGACTTATTTTACTTCTTTTGCAGCCTAAGTCATGGTTATGGAAGATATTATACAATTTTTTGTATTAATGGCACAAATAACTTTCCTTGTAGCCCAAACTCCATTTATAAATTTTCATTAAAAAAGAAAAGCGAGTTTAGAATATTTTTCTCCCAATAAGTCCATTCATGTGCTCCTTTAAACTCCTTGTAGATATGCGGAATTCCGTTTTCATTCATGCTTTGATCCAGGTTGCGGTTATATGATAGCAGATGATCATCCAACCCGCAATCAAAATAAATGGGAGGAAGTTGATTCCGGTATTTAAGAAAGGTTAGAAGTAAATCTTCGTCAACAGGGTTTTTCTGAGTGTAATTAAATAAATCCTCTTCCACAAAAAGGCTCATTTGCGAAAGGCTTGTGATGGCTGAATGCGCTGCGATGGCCTTAAATTTCTCACTATACTTAGCTCCTATTCTTAACGAACCAAAACCACCCATTGAAAGACCACTGATAAACAAGGATGATTCCTCAGTAACACCAGGAATCATTTGTTTCATTGCATTCGGAATATCAGATGCGATCCAATTTTCAAAATCCAAATTGTTATGCGGAAGGTAAGCTGAGCCATCACCCCATAAGCCATCCGACGGCATAGCAATAACCATATTAGGCAACCTGCCTTCCTTAATCAATTTCATTACTTTTATATGAACACCGGTTCGAAAAGGCCAGCTCCAGGCACTTCCATACACTCCATGTAAAAGTATAACTACCGGGCAAGAGCTATCTTCCTGAAGGCCGGGCGGAACAAATACACAACAATCTCCTCTCCCCCGCAGGGCGGAGGTTTTGATGGTAATAAACCGAAGGTTATTGGATTCAAACCGTGGATCAGAAATTTCAATCCTTTTGGTTTCCCGCATATTAGTTATTTAAAAAACAATTACACCTTTAGCATTTTTACCTTCGAGCATATCATCAAAAGCCTCCCTAAGTTGTGCCAATGAATAAGTGCGGGTAATCATTTCATCCAACATAAGATGTCCATTATCATAATGGTTAATTAAAACAGGGAAATCGATTTGTGGGCGGCATTTGCCATAGAGCGGGTTGATATATAGCTTATCCCATTCAAATAAACGCATGTCGATCGTAATCTCCTGTTCAATGCCGCTTACCTGAACCGCCGTTCCTCCATTTCTGATCATGGCCAAAGGAGTAGCCCCTAATTCAGCAACAGCAGTACACTCGAAGGCATAATCGGCTCCTCTACCACCCAGTAATATATTAACCTGGCCTGCAGCAGCCTGTAAAACTTTATCTGTTTTATCAGCCAACATGACATCTGTAGCTCCAAATTGGGTTGCCATCTTCAGGCGGGATTCAATCACGTCGATGGCAATGATCCGGCTGGCCCCACAGATGCGGGCGCCCTGAATCACACTCAACCCAACCCCACCAGCACCTATTACAACAACCGAAGATCCTGCCTTTACCCTCGCCACATTAACTGCTGAGCCATATCCAGTCATTACACCGCAACTAATTATACTTGCCGCTGCAAAAGAAATTTTGGACGAATGATTTTTTACCAGGGCAGAAGCTTTTACCAACGTGTATTCAGCAAGTGTACCTAAATTAAAAGATCGAAGGATCGGCTGTTTCTTCCATGTAGTACCAGCCAGGTAGGCATGCCCCGGCGTATAGCCATTGCCTCCGGCAACAACAGGCGAATTATTTTCGCATATATTTTGATTGCCTTGCACACATTGAAAACAAGAACCACAGGGTGTGGCCCAATTAAGTATAACCAGATCATTTGGACGAAAACCTTTTACTTGTTTACCCACTTGCACTACCACACCAGCACCTTCATGACCAAGGATTAAAGGCTTACCCCAATACAATGAATCATGATCCGTATGGCAAAGCCCCGCGGCCCTGATCCTTACTAGCACTTCATCCTTCTGTGGAGCCAACACCTCAATATCATCTATTATAAATCCTCCATGGCCG
>NZ_JACMOO010000224.1 GCF_014377975.1 Ferruginibacter sp. | reverse complement strand
CCGCTGGCCAGTGGTTAGCAATGCAAGGTGACTGTCTTTTTCGTGCAGGTCAATGCGGGTGATTAATTGTGCATTGATGATGTAGGAGCGATGGATGCGGATGAATTCCTCCGGTGGCAGGCTGTCTTCAAAATACTGCATGGTTTTCTTTTTTAAAAAGTGGCCTTCCGCAGTGATGATTTTTACATAGTCATCGGCAGCTTCCAGGTAATGAACCTGTGTTACTGGAATGATCTTTATTTTACCATTGTCTTTTACCACAATGCGGTTACTTTGTAAGGCGGATTGCAGTGCGGTTTCCACCACTTCGGGTACAACGGTTGTGTGTTGCTGCAACAGCTTTTGCATGGCTTTATCAAACCGCTCTTTGCTAAAAGGTTTTAATAAATAATCAGCGGCATGTGCATCAAATGCTTTGATAGCGTACTCTTCAAATGCCGTGGTAAATATTACCTGTGGCGGGTTATCAATAAGTTCCAGCATTTCGAAGCCATTTATTTTGGGCATTTGTATATCGAGAAAAATAAGGTCGGGCTGGTGCTGCTGGATGGCTTTCATGCCTTCAAAACCATCGCTGCATTCCTGCACTACTTCAATGTGCGGATAGGCTTGAAGGTATTCTTTTACCATCATTCTTGCCAATGGTTCGTCGTCAATTATTATTGCTTTCATGTTGTTGCGGTATGCTGATTGTGGTAATGAATTTATCTGCTTCTTTTTTAATTTGTAACAGGTCGTGCCGGCCAAATAATAAAAACAACCTTCGCCTGATGGAAGATAAACCAAAGCCCGTACCCTTTACCGGCACCGATGTCAATTCATCGAAAGGGTTTTGTACACTCACTTCCAGCAGTCCGTTTACATTTTTTGCCTGTATAAAAATAGTTACTTCGCCGATGGTATCGTACAGTCCAAACTTGATGGCATTTTCTACCAGCGGCTGCAGCAACATGGAGGGCAGGTTCATTTGCAGGGCATCATCGGCGCAGTCAATACTGGTTTGCAGGCGATAACCAAAGCGTACTTTTTCTATATCCAGGTACAGTTGAAGGTATTGCAATTCTTCTTCAAAATTTGTCCATTGCTGTTGTTCTTTTTTTAATGTACCCCGTAAAAAATCGCTTAGCTGCTGTATCATGTGCCGGGCTTTTTCGGGCTGGCTTCCGGTTAAGGCACTGATAGAATTTAAACTGTTGAATAAAAAGTGTGGTTGTAATTGTTGGCGTAGTTTGTTTAGTTCAGCTTCACGGGCAAGCCGCTCCATATCCTGCCTGCGATCCGCATCGGCCTGCTGATTGCGCTGCGTATACCAGAGTAAACTTAGCACCGTGCAACAACCGATAATTAAAAATGCAATGGCAAAACGAATGGTAGAAGTATGTACCAGTGCGTTCATATACACAGGATCGTTTTTAAAAAACGCCCATAAAATAATCCGTAATAACAGCAGCCATAAGGAACTGAGCGCAACGCTGATAACAAGTGTATACCAATACTTTTCCTGTTTGGGTAGATAGTAGCGCATATTATTGATCACAAGTAAACAAAATCCTTCGAGCAACAGGTTGCTGATGACGGCATCAGGAATTGCATGGGAGTAAGGGATGCCAAAATCCTGCAGTACTTTTACCTGTAGCGTACTCCATATCCCAAACCATGCAAGAAAGGTGGTAAAGAAAATGAGTACTACTTTTTTTTGAGATGCAATATTACGTGCCAAGGGCCATATTGTTTAAACCGGTGAACTGATGCAGGCTTCGCTGTAACAATTGCGTGGCCGTTTTTTGTATACTGCGAATGTACAGCTCTGCATTTGGTTCTTCTTTTACTGAAGCAAAAACCTCTGCGCCATCGGTACATTCCTCAAGGGCGTGCAATTCGCATACGTCAATAAACTTCCATTGTACACCCACGATATTTTTCTGCAAACAGTCACTTTCACCCAATAATCTTGCTTTGTGAAAAGCATGTAATTCATCGTCTGCAAAAATCAATCGTACCTGAACATCAAACTGAGCAGTATGATTTCCACCGCCGCAAACAATACGGAAAACCAGTTTTACTAAATACCATTTCATGAGTTATGAGTTGTGAGTTATGAAATATGAGTTGTCTGGTAAATTTTGCTATCTTATAATTCATATTTCGTATTTATATTTAAAATCAATAGCTTGTTATTTCTATTCCTCCAAACACCGCCGAACCTCTAAGGATAAGTATTTTAGCGGGATTGCTGCCTGCATCGGCAGACCATTTTCTTTTATCTTCTACTCCATGAAATATACCGTCAATCTCATTTTGAACCGTCCAGTTAGAGGGGATGATAAATTTTGACCCACCAAAAATCATTTCTAATTTCAGCACCACCAGACCGGTAAAATCTGCCTGGGTTAAATCAAATTCGGCACCCCCAAAAATGCAGAATACGTTGCCACCCTGGAAATTTTTTGTAACTATAATTCTTTTTATGCCACTAAATACAGAACGCGCCACCAGAAAATCATTGCTGTCAATATTTGCAGATGTATCATCGGCAGGTTCCTGAAAAGAACTGCCAGGTACACTTTTCCATTGATTGTTGCGGGTATCTTTTTTAAAATCTTCCCATCTGCCTCTTCGTGGCCGTAAAATAAATGCTATACCAAGGCCAATAATAACCAGCGGCCAAAACAGCGGTTCAAGGCTTAGTGAAGGAATAAATCTGTCTACTAAAAAAAAGGCACCCACTGCAATCAGGATGAGCCAGGAATTGTTTCTGAAATTATGTTTAAACCCGCTGTACACACCCACCAGTATCAATATGATGGGCCAGCTGAACAACCAGTCGGGAAGAAAAAGGCCCATGTTACGTAATAATAAAAAGGCGCCTACGGCCACCAATATTAAACCGCCTGCTATTCTGCCTGTTTCGTTGTTTCTGAAATTATTATTCTTTTCCATTGTTTTACTTTTATAGCTCAAATGTAGCGTGACTTTAAAACAGGAAAAAATGCCTTTAGGTAAATGATAGAAAAACGGCGGTAAAGGAAAGAATTTCGTAGGTAAGCATTCATTTATTCTGCAGGATTTGTTGTGTCAAAAGATTGCTTTACCTAAACTGACTTTACATTTGCTGTATTCCCGGTAGCTGGTAGTGAGTAAAAAAATGCCCACATTATAACATTACGCTGGTTTATGCATTCCTCTAAATCTGGCACATATTTTACCCGATATTTGTATTTTCCGGCAGGCTATTTAAAAAATAATTAAATAAGAGGACTGTGAAAAAGATAAAAATATTTATTTAAATGATTGCTGATAAACAACAATAATGAGTACTGTTGAGAAAGTGTCTTATGCCCAAAAGCTTAGCTACCAGCTTTTAATGATTTTACTAATTGGTATTTTAATTTACCTCGGACACGGAGTGCTGGTGCCTATCTATTTTTCTATTCTTTTATCCATACTACTATTACCTGTTGCGGGTTTGCTGGAAAAATGTTATTTACCATCCACACTGGCAAACCTGATTGCAGTATTACTTGCATTAACGGTAATTGCCGCAATCGTTTATTTTATTTCGTCGCAAATGGTTGGTTTTCTCAATGATATATCAGCCATCAGGGAGCATCTTGCAGAACATATTTCTTCTTTGGGAAAATGGCTTGAAAAAACAGTGCATATTAGTACTGCACAACAAGAAATTTTAATTGAAAATGCCAAGGAAGAAGTCAGGCATTCGGGAGGCCAGTATATCGGGGAAACCTTTCTTACGGTGTCGCAAATTGTAGTTTTTATTATACTGGTGGCAATCTATTCTTTCCTCATTTTGTGTTACCGGCATTTAATTAAAAGATTTTTGTTTGCTGTTTTCGACAGCCAGCACAAGGAAAGTCTTGAATATGTATTGGTAGAATCTAAACATATTATTCAAAAATATATGACCGGACTGTTAATAGAGATGGCAATAGTGGCAACCTGCAATTCAGTTCTTTTATTAATAATCGGGGTAGAATATGCAATTTTTCTGGGTGTATTTGCGGCGGTATTAAATATCGTTCCTTATGTAGGATTGTTTATCGGCGTGGGTTTTACCGTGTTGGTAACAATGGGCAACTCATCTGGCATTCATGAAATTATCTGGATCATTGCGGGCATGGAGGTTATTCACTTTTTAGATGCTAATTTTTTAATGACCAAAATTGTTGGGTCAAAGGTTAAGATTAATGCCCTGATGACGATTGTTGGAGTTGTAATTGGAGGTACAATAATTGGACTGCCGGGCGTTTTTTTAGCTTTACCTACCATCGCTGTTTTAAATGTAATATTTGCTCAGATAGATGCACTTAAACCATGGTCGATTTTATTAAGTGATGATCGTGAAAGTATTCCTCAAAAAAGAATATTGCTGCACATTCAAAAGATAACGCGTAAAATTAAAACCCCTATATCGGTTAAAGAGGTTAATAAAGCCCCGGTATCAAAAGATGAAAGGTTGATTTAAAAGCCGGTAACTGCGTCGCAATTGTGTCAGTGTGATATTGTTTACAAAGTTTGCATCAGCAATGAATTAAAATTTACCAGGGAGGAAATCTTTAAATCAGCCGCATTAAATTTTTCATTTTTTCTGTCGTGCGGTGCCGGTACCACTACGCATTTCATGCGGGCAGCTTTGGCCGCGATAAGACCATTGAAAGAATCTTCAAAACAGATACACTCTGTTGGATGACTGCCCAGCGCTTCAGCACAATTTAAATATACCTGCGGATGAGGCTTACCATACGGCAGGTCGGCAGCAGATTCGATGGACTGCAAATGCTTGCGGATGCCGAGCTTATCTACCACCACATCAATCAGGGGTTTGCCTGAAGAAGTGGCCATGCCAATTTTGAAATTTCTTTCGATAAAAAAATTAAAAATATGCTCCACGCCAGGCATGGGCCTGGCCTTGGCGGCCACTTTATCTACTACGCTTTGCAGGATGGCGCTTTCTGCAGCGGCATTGTGGCGGGCATCAATTTGATAATAATTAAACCACGCTTCTACAAACTCTTTGGTACGCATACCCGTGGTAGTGGCGTATTGTGCAGCGGTTAACTGAAAATTATGGCGGTTAAAAATTTCAAGAGCTGCCTCGCCCCACAATGGCTCTGAATCTATCAGCAGACCATCCATATCAAAAATTACAGTATTTAATTGCATAGCGGTAAAGATATTAACTTATTTATGGAGCGTAAAATGGCTTATAAAAAAGTAGATTTTTATTCGGCTCAAAAATTGATTTTACTTATATTGCATATAGGATTGCGGCTTAAAATATTTACATGTTGAAATTTTTTACGAGGTTTAAAGAGAGCAGGTTTATGCGGGGAGTTGTATATGCGGTTGTTGGAGCCCTTACCTACCCTGGCATAAATATTTTTAATAAACTACAGGTTAATGGTATGGAAAACCTGCACAAGCTGCCTAAAAAAAACGTATTATTTGTAAGCAATCACCAAACCTACTTTGCCGAGGTAATTACTTTTATACATATTTTTTGTGCCGTCAAGTGGCGAAGGAAACACAGCCTGGGTATACCTTTTTATTTACTATGGCCTTCTACAAGAATCAATTATGTAGCAGCAGAAGAAACCATGAAAAGCGACTGGATCAGTAAAGTACTAAGCCTTGGCGGTGCTCTCACCGTAAAGCGTACCTGGAAAAAAGACGGGCTTGAAGTGAGAAAAAGTTTAGACCCCAGCGATACGCGTAAAATTGAAAGAGCACTGAACAATAACTGGGTAATTACTTTTCCGCAGGGCACCACCAAACCGTTTGCACCAGGCCGCAGGGGTACGGCTTTTATTATAAAACATCATCAGCCAATTGTTGTTCCGGTTGTGATAAGTGGTTATTGGCGTGCCTTTAATAAAAAGGGGTTAAAATTTAAGAAGAAGGGTACCCCCCTGAGCGTTACTTTTAAAGCACCACTTAAAATTGATTACAACGATACCTGCGAAAATATACTAGAGCAGGTAATGGATAGTATTGAGCAAAGCAATAAATATATGCTGAAAGGCAGACATCATTTTACGAGTTCACTGTAGCAAAAATTTTATGACGATTCTTTACCCGAAATACCGTTACTACTACTGCTTTTTATTAGCTTTCTTTTGTTTACAGCAGGCTTGCGCCCAAATAAGTTTTACAGGTAAAGTGATCAATGAAACAGGTGGTATCGCCATACAAAATGCATCCGTATATTTTAATAACACCACCATTGCCACACAAACAAACCAACAGGGCGAATTTAAATTTGAAGCCGTTCCTTTTTTTAATACAGAGCTGATTATTTTTAGCCCGGGTTATGAATTAATTGTGTTTAAACCAACCACCGCACAACTGTTAGTTAAAAAATTTATTTTTAAATTGCATGCAAAAGAATCGCTGGCGTTACCAAAAGAAAATCTTACCCCGGAATTAAAAAAAAATTATCTGAATGCCTTTTATCAGGGGTTTTTGGGCATCACAGACGAAGCTTTTCACTGTGAAGTAAGTAACGGAAAAGATATTTATTTTACAGAGGATAAAAGAAATGGTGGTTTCATAGCTTTTGCCGATTCTGCGCTTGTAATTACCAATACACTACTTGGCTATAAAATATATTATAACCTGGGGGATTTTTTTTACGATGGATTTAATGGCCGGTCATATTTTGCGGGTTATTGCCGTTATGAAGAGCTGGGTGATGAAAAGCAATTTCTGTCCAACCGCAGTCACGCTTACTTTGGCAGCAGTCAGCATTTTTATCGTAGCCTTATTGCACACCAGTTAAATAAGGAGGGATTTGGTGTTTTTATCAATAAGCCGGCAAAAGCCTCCAGGGATAAAAATGCCGATCAAAATGACGGTGACGATAATTTTAGCCCAATAACGGAACAGCAAATACTTTGGATTGATAGTAGCAATAATTTTTCCATTGGTATTAAAGGAAAGCTGGTTGTTCAATACAACAAAAATCCTCATTCAAAATCATATCTTTCTAAAATATTACCCTACCTGGAGGGAGATCTGAAAAAAGGTATTGAGGCTAACATTGATATTAAGACTGCTCCCTTGGAACTTACTACGATTGGGGTGCCGGTTGATGATACCAATGTAGAATACGGAGGCTATTGGAGTTACGAAAAACTGGGCAATTTATTGCCGCTTGATTATAAGCCCGAATTGCATTAACGGAAATAGCCATTGATATTAGTGCATTAAAACTCTTGCATGCGATGTTAAAATAATTGAAAACATTTTCTGCATGCTTAAAATAAAGCACCATATTATATTATCAAAACGTACAATCCATCTATTGTTATTGGCTGGGCTGTTTGCTTTGCCTTTTGTTTCCATTGCTCAAATAATCATTCAGGGTAAAGTGATCAATGAAGCTACAGGTACGCCTTTGCAGGGAACCAGCATCTATTTTAATAATACAACTATTGGTACCAGCACCAATGCAGACGGCAGGTTTTCCTTACCCTTGCCGGAAATTGAAAATGCAGAACTGATTATTTCAAGTGTGGGGTATCAGCGGTTGGTGTATAAACCGGAAGCTGCAACAATCCAAAATAAAACCATCGTGTTTAAACTGGTGCAAAAAGAAGAAGAGTTGAAAGATATTCTGATTTTAACGGATGCGGTAAGAAAAAAATATCTTGCCATTTTTGAAAGAGAATTTTTGGGTATTACAGAAGAAGCTTCACACAGCAACATTCAAAATAAAAAAGACATTTATTTTACCAGCGGCGATAGTAAGAATTCTTTTAAAGCCTATAGCGATACCCCTTTAACGATCATTAATAAAATGCTGGGATACAAAGTTAGTTTTGAGCTGGTGGAATTTTTTTATGATCAGCAAAACGGTCGGACTTCTTATTACGGATATACCCGCTTTGACGAAATGGGCGATAAAAACAGGTGGGTTAAAAACCGTAAACGTTGTTACTACGGCAGTACGATGCATTTTTACCGCTCTCTTATTGGCAACCACCTTCAACAGGAAGGTTACAAGGTTTACATAATAAAACTGCTTCATACCGATCCATCCAAACCACAACAAAATATGGAAATGGCAGTTGAAGTAACTGCAGCACAAATTATTACTACCGACAGCAGCAATAGCAATAATTATAATGTAACCATTGCCGGTAAAATGATGGTGCAGTATGGAAAAGAACCAGCCACTAAAAATTATTTAAGAAAGAATACTTTTATCCAGGGAGACATTCCTGGTGGGTTTCGGTCATACATTACTGCTACAGCACCCGTCATAAGCCTTAACAGGGAAGGCATTATCAACAACCCCATCAATGTGCTGTACGGTGGATACTGGATATATGAAAAGGCAGCCAATATGCTGCCCTATAATTATATGCCCGAATAGTATTGATCTAAGTGGTGGATAATGAATCAATCTAATTTATTCAGGAATAAACAGCCCCGGTGAAGCAATCAGGGTAATAAATTATTTTGTAAACAACGCCCTTAGTTCACCCGCATCCGCCGCCTTCATTTTGCCACCCAATACAAGCCTTAACTGCCTGCGTCTTAAAGCGCCTTCATACAATTCAATTTCTTCTGTAGTTTCGGCAACCAGTTGTTTTACGGGTTTTGGTTTACTGTTAGGGTCAAGCGCAACAAAGGTAAAGTAGGCTTCATTGCTCTTATATTTATACTGGTGTATCGCATCTTCACCCCATACTTTTAAATGCACTTCCATACTGGTTTTAAACGCCCTGCTTACCTTGGCTTCAATGTGAACCACGTTGCCGAGTTTGATAGGATTTTCAAAAGAAATATTATCAACAGAAGCTGTAACTACCGGCGATCCGCAATGTTTCATCGCAGCAAGTGCCGAGGCAATGTCCATCCAATACATTAGTCGTCCGCCCATGAGGTTGCCAAAGGTATTGGTATCGTTTGGCAGCACCAGTTCCGTCATCATCACCAGCGATTCACTTGCTTTTTTATCCATGTATTTATTTTGGGCAAAGATAATAGCTGACGTTGGATTTGGGATGCCGGATTTTGAATGCAGTCGCCTATTGTAACAAGGATTTTTTATTGATATCAGACCCTCACGAAGCTTTCTGGGCGAAATTGTAATCCGTATTTTAATTGAAAATCCCTTCAACTGCTGCTGCTGCTGAGTTATAGCTTTTGGGTGTAACGGGTATGCCTGCAGGCGGCCTTCAATGATATTGTTTACGGTAAAATTTGTATTTGACAAATACTATTTCTTCCTGCAAATAAATCGTACCATCAGCTTTAATGGTAGCATATTATTTAAATACATAGTGTGGTAAAATAAGCATAGCTGGCGGCAGGAGAAAAAATAAACAAAATGGTTACCAATTTGTTTGACGGTAAAAACACTTTATTATGGAAACACTTATTGGAAAAAATATACTGGTTGCGGGTGCAACCGGCGGTATTGGCAGCAAGCTTATAAAACTATTGGCGGGCAGCGGTGCCAACTTATTTATTACCGCACGCAACAAAGAAAAGCTGCAACAGGTTGCAAAGGAAAATAATATTCCGGTTGAAAAAATTGCCGCTCTTGATATGGCAGATCCTGCAGCCGTCAATCAATTGAAAGAAAAATACTTTCAGCAATTTCCCTCTGTTGACATTTTGATAAATGCTGCGGGCATTGGAATTATTAAGCAAACGGATCTTTTAACAGAGGATGATTTTATGCAGTCCCTTCAAACAAATTTGTTCGCCCCATTCTTATTAGTAAAAGCTTTTCTTCCTTCCATGAAAGAAGTAAAAAAAGGACTCATCATAAATATTCCCGGTGTGTTGGGCAAAGTGCCAATGGCTGGAGCTGCGGCCTATAGTGCCAGTAAATACGGGCTGGTAGGTATGATGCAAAGTATCAGGGAAGAGGTAAAAAGAACGGATATCCGCATAACCAATTTATTTTTAGGTGGTGTAGATTCTCCTTTTTGGGATACCATTGATTTAAAAGTACAGCGGGAAAAAATGGTGCAGTCACAGGAAGCAGCAAAGGCCATCTGGTTTTTATGCCAGCAACCTGCCAGTGGTGTGGTGAGCGAAATGGTGTTGCAGCCATTCAATCATCAGGTAATTTAAATACAATAAAATGGAATGGACAGAGATATCCGGGATAAAGTTATCCAACTTTGGATTACTTATATTTGATAAATATTTTCCATCTTTATGAATAACAGCCACCTTATTTCTTTCGACAATACGGAGTATGCCTTTGCCTATAAAAAGAAAAACGACTTAAAAAATGCTCACTTTCTTTTTAAGGCTATGGGGATGCCGTGGCTTGTAAATATTGGTTTAAAATTTACTCCACTGGCCATTAAATGGAAACTTCCGCTTACAATACCGGTTATTCGAAATACCATTTTTAAACAATTTGTAGGTGGCGAAACACTGGGGGAAACTTCTGCGGTTGCTGGAAAACTTGGTGACTATAATGTGCAGGTAATTTTAGATTATGGAGTAGAGGGTGGTGATGATGGTGAGCAAGGGTTTGATCATTCAACTGAAGAATTTATAAGAGTAATTGAGTATGCAGCAACGCAGCCCAATATACCGTTTATAAGTGTAAAGGTAACGGGCTTATCACGTTTTGCATTGCTTGAAAAAATTGATGAATTAATGGCCAAAGTTCCAGGCACATTAATGAAAAAATATTTATCCGTAACAGAAAATTTACCTGCTGCAGAAAAGGAAGAATGGCATAGGGTGAGGGTTAGGGTAATGCGGCTTTGTGAAGTGGCTGCAGCCAAAAAAATCGGGGTGTTGATAGATGCTGAAGAAACCTGGATACAAAGTCCGGTAGATGCATTAACCATCCTGATGATGGATACTTTTAATAAACAGCGGGTGGTGGTGTACAATACGCTCCAGCTGTATCGCCACGACCGGTTTAAATTTTTACAGGATAGTTATGAGGCAGCAGCAGAAAGAAACTTTGTGTTGGGAGCCAAGCTGGTGAGAGGTGCTTATATGGAGAAAGAAAGACTGCGTGCAGAAGAAATGAATTACCCATCGCCCATACAACCCGATAAACAAAGTACCGACCGGGATTACGAAGGTTCAGTACAATTTTGTATTGAACACCTGGATATTATTGCTGTCATCATCGCGTCGCACAATGAACAAAGTAATTTAACGGCTACCCAAATATTGCAGCAAAAAAATATTCCATTGAACCATCCTCATGTTCATTTTTCCCAGTTATTTGGCATGAGTGATAACATCACTTTTAACCTGGCAAAAGCGGGTTGTTCTGTCAGCAAATATTTACCTTTTGGTCCTATAAAAGATGTAATTCCTTACCTGATGAGAAGGGCACAGGAAAACTCTTCGGTTGGCGGACAAACAGGCAGGGAGTTGGGATTAATAAAGAAAGAACTGGAGAGGAGAAAAACGGGATAAATTATAACTTAACCATTTCCAGCAACATTGAAAATCATTTTATACTTGCAAACTATTTTAGCGTAATTGTTTCTATGTAGTTAAATTCTTGCGCAGGTATCATGGAATCATAAAATATTGAAAATAAAGAAAACTGGCGAGATGACTATATTAAATGGATTGTAACTCACAATGACGTTGTAAGTGGGATGGGGTAAAAACTTCAGTTTTTAATTTTTGTGGCGGGATACTTTTCAACAACGCCTATACACCATAAATATCTTGTGCCACTCTAAAAGTATTACAATGTGCTTCGGTAATTATTTTTACATCTGCACTGTAACCACCACCCATGGCAACAGCACAGGGAACACCGTGTTGTTGCAAAGTTGTAAAAACAAATTCATCTCTTTGTATGCAGCCTTGTGGTGATACTTTTAATTTACCATAGCGGTCTGTATTTAAAATATCAACACCGGATAGGTAAAAGGCAAAATCGGGTCGTACTTCCTGCAGTAGTTTTGGTAAAGTAGCTTTTAATAAATCAAGATACTCCTTGTCTGCAATACCATCTTTCAAAGGTATGTCCAGATCACTTTTTTCTTTGTGAAAAGGATAATTGTGTTCGCCATGCATACTGAAAGTAAATACCCTTTTTTCCTGCTCAAATAAACTGGCCGTTCCGTTTCCCTGGTGTACATCCAGGTCTATAATCAGTATTTGCCGGGCAATGTTTTTATGCAGCAGATAGTTGGCTGCAATAGCCATGTCATTGAGCATACAAAATCCTTCGCCCCGGTTTGCAAATGCATGATGTGTGCCACCCGCCACGTTCAATGCTACACCATTCTGGAAAGCATAGTTACAGCAGTCAATGGTGCCTTGCGCAATCATCAGTTCTCTCAACGTTAATGCGGGCGATTGCGGAAAGCCAATGTGGCGCTGCTCTTTAGCCAACAGCGTTTGGTTGTGTATTCTTTCTAAGTACTCTTTTTCGTGTGTCAATAAAATAATTTCATCCGGGCAAATACCTGGCGAAAAAATATTATCAGCAGTAATGCTTCCTTCATGTAATAATTGCGCTGGTATCAGTTCATATTTTAACATCGGAAACCGATGGCCTTCCGGCAGGGGATGTGCATAGATGGGATCGTATGCAATCTTCAACATTTTGTTCGTCATTAAATTGAAATGATGGTTTGCTTTACCAATGCGAAAACATTTTCACCCTCTTTTTGTTCAATGGTAAATGTGCCTGTAAATTTGCTAAAGGCGGGCAATACCGCATACTGTTTGCCAAAGTAAAAACAGGGGAAAGTTAATGACTGTTTTCCCAATCCACGAATAGTTACAGAGGGATGAATGTGACCACTGAAAATATATCCCTGCTCCGGAATGGTGCAATCGTACACATCATGTACAAAAATAAAATTGCCAATTGCCATTTCGCATGTATGAATCGTGATATCTGCAAGGGCATACCATTCCTTTTTTAAAATATCATGATTGCCTTTTATCAGATGTATGGGCAGAGAAGAAAAATCCTGCCGCCATTTTAAAAAAAAGTCGTGCTCCCTGTTGGCTTCACTGTGAAACATATCGCCAATAATGATGACCTGCACAGGTTTAAAAACCTGCAATTGGGTTACCAGTCTTTGCATATCTTCTTTAAAAACGGCCTGCGGTATTGCGATGCCAGATTTTCTGAAATGGCCTGTCTTGCCCAAATGAAGATCAGACAGAATTAAGGTTTTTTCATCTTCCCAAAAAATACAACGATCTGCAGATAATAGAAAAGTATTTTTTTTTATGGTGTGTGGAATTACAAATGACATGTGTGCAAAGGTAAACCTGATTGTAAGTAAACCAATTGACGAATGGTTTTGAAATGACAAAATAAGTATCTACTTTAGGATAAAATTTATAGTATGAATAACACTAACTCAACTTCAGATGTTTTGGAATTTGCACAAGGCCAAAAGCCAGCCTTGCCTTCAGGGTTAAATATATTGACTATTTTAACTTTTATTGGTTGCGGATTAGGATTTATAGGCGCTTTTTGGACATATTTTAATGCTGAAAAATCGTACAAAGACCTGGTAGATGCGCAAAGTAAACTTACTGAAGCTCCTGCTTGGGCAAAGAACATGATGGGGCCGGATATGCTGGAATTGTCCAGGAAATCTATGGAAAATAAAACACCCATTATGTTGTTAACAATTGTAGGTGTTTCACTTTGTTTGTATGGTGCTTTGGAAATGCGCAAGCTAAAAAAGCAGGGTTTTATACTCTGGCTGGTAGGGGAACTGCTACCGGTTGTTGGAGGTATTTTATTTATTGGGGCGGGAATGTTTAAAGGCTTTGCTTTAATTGGAATTGCTTTTCCTGTAATATTCATTATACTTTACCTGATGCAAAAAAAACATTTAATTTATTAATACCCGGTTATTAGCTACCAGTAAAATTTCTTGATAAAATGCAGGTCGGTTTGTTATTTGTTCAGCTGTGCCTGCATTTTTTTTACCCGGTCTTCCAGTTGCTCCGACGAAATATTTTCTCTCATGCTGTCTACTTTTAACGGAAAGCAAAAAGGGGTTAATCGTTCGGGGAATGTTATAACAATGTTTCCAGTTTGTATGCGTTGTAACATGTTGCGCAATCTAACTTCTTCCATCTGTTGGTCCAGTACTTCCTGGTAGGCTTGTCTTAATAAAATATTTTTTGGATCGTACTCACTAAAAACACTGAATAGCAGACTGGCACCGTTTTGCAGGTGTTTTGTTTTTACATATTCGCCGGGTGTTCCCTGAAATATCAGCCCGCCAATTACCGCTACATCCCTGAATTTTCTTTTGGCCATTTCAATACTATTTACCGAACGTTGAATGTCTGCAAATAAATTTTCCAAACTAAATAATTCATACACATTGGTATCGTCTACCGGTATTGGTTGATCGCTCAATAATTCAAACCCGTAATCGTTCATTGCAAAGCTGAAAGTGATGGGCATAATCCGGCTGATACGATATGCAAGAATGGCCGCCATGGCTTCATGTACCAGCCTGCCTTCAAATGGATAGACAAATAAATGAAACCCATCTTTTGTTTCAATGTGTTCTATCAGCAGTTCATTTTCTTTGGGTATGTGCGACAAACTTTCCTGCAGATCGAATAATGGTTTTAGTACCGATAATTCGGGATTATCCAGTCGTTCTTTTTTGAGGAGTGTGCGGCCGTTCATTTCAAAAGCTTTGTCAAATGTTTTACGTAACATCAGGCCAAGGTTTGCACTCAGCGGCATGCGGCCACCATTCCAGCTTGGGACTATTGATTTTTTAGATGTTGATTTTTTTACGATGGCTGTCATGTCTTTTATCATTACAAACTCCAGGTTTCTGCCGGCCAGCGTAAATACATCGCCGGGCAATAATCTCGAAATAAAATATTCTTCAATTACGCCAATATAGCCCCCACTTAAAAATTTCACTTTCAGCATTGAGTCGCTTACAATGGTGCCAATGTGCATGCGGTGGCGCATGGCGATGCGTCGATTGGTTATGCGGTAAACGCCATCTTCCACCTCTATTTTTTTATATTCATCATACTGCTGCAAAGCCGCACCGCCGGCGGTTAAAAAGAATAATAGTTCCTGCCATTCGTCTTCAGTTATATGGCTGTAACAATGGGTATTTTTTATTTCTGTAAAAATTTCATCCGGTATAAAACCGTCTGATACAGCCAATGTACAGAGCCATTGCGCCAGCACATCAAAACACAGTAACATCGGTTCCCTGCTTTCAATAAATGTTTGACTGATCGCTTCTTTTAATGCCGCTGCTTCTACCAGCTCCAGTGAGTGCGTTGGTAAAAAATAAATTTTGCTGGTAGCATCCGGTTGATGGCCGCTTCTGCCTGCCCGTTGTAAAAACCTTGCCACGCCTTTGGGTGAGCCTACCTGTATCACCGTATCCACGGGACGAAAGTCTACACCCAAATCAAGACTGGCTGTGCACACTACGGCTTTTAATTTGCCCGTGTGCAGGTTGTCTTCTACCCATAGCCTTAAGCTTTGCTCAATGCTGCCGTGGTGCAATGCAATGGCGCCCGATAACTCCGGTGCCACATTGAGTAAAGCCTGGTACCAACGTTCCGTCATACCGCGTGTGTTGATAAAAATAAGCGTTGTTGTACTATTGTTGATGATGGGAATTACTTTTTCTACCAGCTTCAATCCGAGGTGACCGGCCCAGGGGTATTTTTCTATCTCATCCGGAATGATGGATTGTATTTCGATATTTTTTTGGATGATTGCTTTTATAATTTTCCCTGGTGTCGCATCATACGTTTTTAAAGAAGCCAGCAGTACATCTTTGGCTTGCTGCAGGTTGCCGATAGTAGCCGAAATGCCCCAAATGCTAATGGAATTGTTTTGAATTAACTTCTTTTTTACTCCCACAATTCTTGATACGGCGAGTTCAACCTGTACGCCTCTTTTGCTGCCGAGCAGCTCGTGCCATTCATCTACAGCCAAAATTTTCAGGTTAGTAAAAACCTCCGGGTAATTTTTTTGTGCCAGCAGCAGGTGCATACTTTCTGGTGTTATAATCAGCACTTCAGGCATCTGCCTTTTTTGTTTTTGCCGGTCGCTGATGGTGGTGTCACCATTGCGGATGCCCACTTTCCAGCTCATGCCTAATTGTACAATTACTTCTTCCATTGCCCGGCCAATATCTTTGGCCAATGCCCGCAGGGGTGTAATCCAAATAAGTTGCAGACCATTTTTTATGTTGGTTTGATAGTTATCCGGGTGATCGTTTATAAAATTAATGACGGCACCTAAAAAAACAGAAAAGGTTTTACCGCAACCGGTAGGAGCATTAACCAGTCCGCTTTTGCCCTCTGCAATTTCCTGCCAGGTTTGCTCCTGGAAAAGAAAAGGATGATGGCCTTTGGCAGCAAGCCATGTATGGACGATATTATAACCTTTGGTGGATTGTAGTTTCAAAAAATAATTTCCTTTTTGTTTGGATGAATGCCTTTCATGATGATTGAATCTCTTAACACAAAGTAGTTAAAAAGGATAATTTTTAAAGGACAAAATTTTGTTAACGGGTAAAGTAGATTTTAGTACCTGTTCCTCATACAGTTCGGAATAAGGAAAGCCTGTACCGCATTGCTGTAAATTATAATAAACTATCATTGGAAACCTGAAAGCGTTGTTACAATATTAAAGGCGATGCAGTACCCGGCACAACTCATTTAGTTGCGGGATGTTTAAAAGCAAAACCAACTTTATCGTTGCGGACCGCAATAGCACAAGCAAAGCTTGCTGCTTTAACCAAAGCATAGCAGGTTGTTACAAAATTTGATTGTACACTTAGTAATTGAAATAATTACAACGGTCATTATTAGTGCGTCCTCAAAATTCAATAACTATTTTTTGTGAGCGACAGGCTTCTTTTTCCCCCATCTTTCTTTAAGGTATTGATAAGCTTTTTTTTCATCGGCTTCAACAGGCTTTGCCAAGGCAAGATACTTTGTATAATATTTTTGTGCCTGCTGCATATTTTTTAAATTAATTTCATAAATACGCCCGCTGTTAAAATTCATAATAGGATTTTTAAAAAGATAATTCGCTGTATCGTATTGTGCAATGGCTTTTTTATATTGTCTTAAAGCTTCGTAATTAATACCAAGATTATAGTAATACATTTCAGCCTCTTTTGAAATGGATAGATTGATACAGGTTTTCAGCAACTCATTGCTTTTATCAAATTGTTTTATCCGGGCCAAAGCCTTCGCTTCAAAATAAAAAATATTTTCTACCGCATAACCTTGTGCAATTAAATATTCGCAAACACGGATACAATCTGTGTATAGCTTTAAGTTAAAGTAGGCCACTACAACCTGCGTTAATGCACTCAGCGAAGTTTCCTGCAGGCGTATCAGCCTTTCACCTGGTATGCGCACGTTTTGATAATCACCTGCAATGTATGCAGAACGCACCCTGAGTTTTAAAAATGGAATATTGACAGAATCCTGTTCCAGAACCGATTCTATAATACTGTCTGCCCGTATAAATTTTTTATTATCAATTAAAATATCTGCCAGGCCAACACCATTTTTGAAATCTTTAGGTTGAAGAATGTAAGCCTGGTTATAATATACAAAGGCAGAATCCTGTTTATCTTTTCGTTTAAACAATTCGCCCATACTTCTTAAATGGGCAGCTTTGTCGGGTTGCAAATAAATTAGCCGCCGGGTATATTGCAACGCCTGGTCAGGTTTGTCATTTTTAGTAAGGATGGCCAGATATTGAAGCGCAGAAATATTGTCAGGATTAATAGCGATTATTTTACGGAAATAGTCTGCTGCCATTTTTGTATTGTCATCCATGTAATGGGCATAGCCCAGGTAACCCAGCAATTGTATATTTTGAGAATCAATTGTAGCAGCAGGGGTGAGGTAATTGACAGCTTCCTCAAATTGCTGATTTTGAAAAAAATCCATCACTTTATTTTTATCGGTAGAAGCCGGTTGGGCATCAGCATTGTACTGGAATGAGACAGAGAGTAAAAACAGATAAATAAACTTTTTCATAATGAGCTTAATTAATTG
>NZ_JACMOO010000223.1 GCF_014377975.1 Ferruginibacter sp. | reverse complement strand
CATCGAAAAACAATGGTCATAACAAATTGGCAGAAGCTTGCTGGAATGGAATGATACCTGTTATGCTGCCAGAGCTTTTTGTTGACCCCTATAATAAACGTGTTACTATGTGGCAACTGGAAGAATGTAATCACTTGCTGTATGCGCTGCTTGGAGAAGAAAACAATATACCATCTGCCGAATTCACCATAAATCCGTATCTTTTTATTGAGTACATGCATGAAAATTAGCAGGTTTTGTTTAGAATGAAAGTTCAAGGTAGATTCAATAAAACCTGGCTATTTGTTTACAATTTATTACTTGCATAGAGGGTACTGTATTTGTCCAAATTAATTTTACAGGTCGCTCTAAAAAAGTTCTCTTAAAAAATACATGGGTTTAATACTTAATGCAACAAGGCGCAGTAAAATCTGCGCCTTGTTGCATTAATGTAATGCGGTATGGTTAATCATTTATTTAAAAATCCTTCACCAGCTTTAAGCTAATATTCCTGCCCACATTGTATATTCCAAGATGGCCATTGGGTGAGGCTGAATATTGTTCAAAATATTTCAATCTACTCAAATGATTCTGGAAAGCCACATCAAAAACATTATTGGCAAGCACATATACGTTTAGTACTGTTTTGCCTGCCTTGTTTTTAAAACCGGTTCCTGCACCGATGTTTATCAAAGTGTAACCCTGTGTGGCAGTTTCTGTATTGTCGTAGCTAAAAACCCTGTTTTGCGCTGCTGTGTATTGCACTTGCAATTTAATAAAGGGCTCGTTAAGGCATTTAGAATTTTGTGCAAGGTCGTACCGCAATTCACTAATATACCTGAATGGCGGTATCAGGGGAACATACTTGTTGTCATCGCGTTTTTCGGCACCGATAAAACTTTTATTATCGCCGTAAATCAATGAAACAGAATTATCAAAATGTAATGGTTTAATGATATGAAAATCAATGTTTCCTTCCACTCCATACAATAATACTTTACCACTCTTAAACTTGTAGGTTGGATATACCTGAACGCCGCTTGCACTCAACGAATCACCACCGGCAGCAGATAACAATCGTTCATTGTAAATATAATTGTCTATCTGGTTGATAAATAAACTAGCTCCGGCATTAATAGTAGAAGAAGTGTATGAAGCACCGATATCTACCTGGTTACTAAACTCAGGTTTAAATTGTGCATTCCCAATCTGATAAAATCCTGTGCCGGGATGCACACCATTGGCGGAGATCTCTGAAATATTAGGTGCCCTGTACCCTCTTGCAAAATTAAATTTTACCGCCCAGTTTTTATCTACGGAATAACTTAGTCCAATACTCCCGGTAACCCCCTTAAAATTAGTTGAATAATTACTGAAAAGCTTGTTTGCCCCCACAGTGTCAACTCCGGTTACGGGCTGGTCAAAGCCACTGGTTGCATTGCTTTTGGTATACAGTTCATCATTGGTAATTTTTCTGTAATCATAGCGAAGCCCCCCCGACACATTTAGGTTACCAAAGTCTTTTTTAATGGTTGCAAACCCACCAAAATCAAATTGGTTGTACGAAGGAATTACAAACTCTGTACCTGATGTTACATTATTACTTTGAAACATTCCGTTTACGCCAACGGCTACGGCCCATTTATTAAATTCCGGCAAAAAATATTTCACATCGTAGTTGAAGGTATTCAATTGCAGATCTAAACCTGCTACATTCTGGTAAGGCACTTCGGGGTGACTAAACTCTCTTCGAACACTTCGCTGAAAGCCGAAGTTAGCATCCAGCCTGCTATCACCAAAAAAGAAACTGTTTTTAGAAAAGGCCCTATAATGTTGTACACGTTGATGTAGTACCGACATGTTATAGGAATTCAATTCACTGTTGGTAACGATGGGCCGCAGGAGGTCTTCTTCGGTAATTTGCTTTGTAAACTGCCGTGTCAGCGAGTCCCGGCTACCGTCTGGTATTTCCTGTAAATTGTCATAGATCGATAAACTTAAATGACTAAATCCCCATTTTTTATGCAAGCCGGCAAAAGCGCTTCCTGCCGTTTCATTAAATGCGGTGTTGTACACCCGTCCATCTATGGAATTTTTAAAATCTTTGGCCATTCTTTTAGAAATCCTTCCACCCCATTCAAAACCATTTTTATTGCCGGTTAGAAAGGCTGATCCACCGTACATTCCATTGTTGGTTTGATACTCCGTGGTTACTGCTCCGGCAATTTTACCATTTGGGGCAGGTTGTGAGGGTATTAAATTTATTACACCCGCCAATGCATCGGAACCATACATTAAGCTGGCGGGCCCTTTCACCACTTCTATTCTATCAACACCATAGTTATCCATTTCTATTCCATGTTCATCACCCCATTGTTGTCCCTCCTGGCGCATGCCATCATACAGCGTTAAAATACGATTAAAACCCAGCCCCCTGATGTATGGCTTGGATACATTCGGCCCTGTGGTAACCGCACTTACACCTGGAATTTTTGCAATCGCATCAATTACATTGGTTGATAAATTGGTTGTTAAATATGCTTTATTAACAGCAATAATTGGCAAAGGAGATTTTTTAATTTGGGTTGCTTTTGAAGACCCCGTCACCACAACTTCAGTAAGTTCCATACTACTTTTATCAAGCTCGAAATTAACTGAAACACTACCGTTTATTTGGATCACTTTAGAAAAAATTTTATACCCCACCGCACTTATTTGTATTTCATACGATGCAGAAGGAATTCTATTAAAAGTAAAATGGCCGGTAGAATCAGTGAGCACAGAAGTATGTAAATCGGGGATAGAGACTGTTATGAAAGTTAATGGCTTTTTAGTGTCTTTATCTGTTACTTTTCCAGACAAAGAATTTTGTGCACATAGATATTGTGTGGCACACAACAATACAACTGTAGAAATAATCAATTTCATTTTTGTTAGATTTTTAATGGAGAGATGGCTGCGCAATTGAATTGTACAGCCTGCTTGCGGAAGGTAAAAAAACTATACTTCCGGCGGGCCCCTGTTGGCAGCTTCAGCAGCGAATGCCGAAACAAAATGTTCCAGGCCCGTACTGTAACCATCCGCATCTATAAAGTTTATAAAGGCAAATACAGGGAGGAAATTGATATGTGCATTCAGGTTATGATGATCACATAAAGAACATCTTTCGAACGCAGTTGAAATATGTGATTTGTGGTTACAGCCATCATTGCCGGTATAATAAATTACCTTTTCGCAGGAACCGGCTTTATCATAGGCTACAATGGGGCGGATATGATGGTGAAACATAAACGCAGGACTATTGCTACAGATATAAATCAGCAACAGTAGTATAGCACTGCAATGTATGTGTCGTTTATTTTTCAATACTTTTTTACAATAATGTTGCAAATATACCTCTAATCAATGTAGCTTTTTGCATAGTTTGCTCCTGGCTTAAAAAAATGAAGTATAATTTTATTAACACTGCCAACCGATCATACTTTACTATTTTCCGCGTATATTGTCAGCATACACAAATAATAAAATACAAATTTCTCCTGAGCAATTAGTTTTGATAAACGGCACCAATTTTCAACGGGGCTTGTTGTGTTTTAAATCACTGCCACTAAAATCATAAATGGAAAAAATATCTTTTTACTCATTGCAATTTTAGGGGGTGGTTTATTAATTAATCAGGCTGCAACCGTACAATTTTACGCTCACTTCAATCAGTATACAAACTCCACAGGACCAGGGAGTACACAATAACCCCTACGGCAAAAAAAAAGTATTTGTTTGTGATGAACGTTGTTACAGATGCGGTTGTGGGTCTGGTTGCACAAATTTTAATAACCGGACCAAAGACTGTCACAGGTAGAGTAACGCAGACAGAGTACCAGGCGCTATGGTGATGGTTATCACAATGGCTAAAACAGGCATAGGAGGTATGATTAGTATGGAGACTGCAACAGAGTAAGGTAGTAGCAATTGCAAGATAATAGCCAGGCTGCGTTTATAACACGAAACAAATGATCGATAGTATTTTTTCACTCAAACATGTAAGGCGCAGAACATGCGCTGTGCCTCACTTTTACCCAATATGTTTACCTGATAATATTTTTCAATTTACAGTAGGGATAACCCATGCGGAACACAACGTACCGGCTTTACGGATGTAAAATATTCAACTAATTATTGGGTCTTGTTGATACCGTGTCAGTCGAAAATATCAGAAGAAAGATAACGATCTCCCCGGTCGCAAATGATCACTACAATAATACCCGCATCTAATTCCTTTGACAATTCAATTGCGGTATGAACGGCACCACCACTGCTTAATCCGCTAAAAACAGCTTCCTCTCTGGCAAGACGTTTCGTCATGATGCGTGCATCTTTTTCATCCACCTCTATGGTGCGATCCACTCTTTTTCTATCGAATATTTTTGGCAAATAGGCTGCCGGCCATTTACGGATACCGGGTATCTGGGAGCCGTCCGTTGGCTGACAACCAACTATTTGTACCGCTTCATTTTGCTCTTTTAAATATTTTGATACGCCCATAATAGTTCCGGTGGTTCCCATTGAAGAAACAAAATGTGTTACGGCACCTTGGGTATCTCTCCATATTTCTGGTCCGGTGGTTTTATAATGCATACCGGGGTTATCGGGGTTAGCAAACTGGTTTAACATAAAATAGCCGCCTTTGGCAACCTGTGCATTGGCGTAATCAATGGCGCCTTCAATGGATCTTTCTTTTGGCGTAAGAATTACTTTTGCTCCAAATGCCTGCATGGTTAGCACTCTTTCCCTGGTAGAATTTTCTGGCATTACCAATTCAATGGGTACTTTAAACAAACTGGCTATCATGGCCAAAGCAATGCCTGTATTGCCACTGGTGGCTTCTATCAATGTTATACCTTTTGATATTTCACCTCTGTCAAATGCACCCTTAATCATACCGTAAGCAGCACGGTCCTTTACACTTCCACCGGGATTGTTGCCTTCAAGCTTACCATAAATAGTTACGTTTTTATTAGCGCTTACCTGGTCTAATTTCACCATCGGCGTGTTGCCTACTAAGTCTAAAATTCCTGCCATATTCTTGAGTTGATAAATTACATTCTAAGGTACAACGCTAAATTTATTTAGCGTTTACGTTATAAGATAATCAATGATATTTATTGCTGAACAACACTTGCTGCTTAAGGAAGTTTGTATTTTAAATTATTTTATGTGTCTTAAATCAAAGCTTTGATAATAAGACAACCGGATGGCATTTACACTCTTGTATTGATTACCCGCAGCCAGTTGTTGCCAGATATTGAGGTACCCAAACTGTATATTTGAAACAGCGCTGGTTTGAATTTTTAGCCCGGTATAAAAACGGTTTTGATCAAAATAATTATACACAATCTGTTTGCCTGCATTTACATTTATCTCGTCATTAATGATTAGAGAAACTGCACCTTGTTTACTGCCTTTTTTATCAAGGGGCAATTCGTATCGCCAGTTATAGCGTAGCCTGTAATTAAAATTATAGCCATCCGCAAGGGTGCTGTCATTTAAAATTTTATTCCGGTACCTTTCTTCCAGCCTTACCCAATGCACCATTCTTTTTCTTCCGTACCGGGCATCCCATTGTACCTGCTGCCATGGCCGGAGCTCAGGTTGTGAAACGTGTTTATGATTGTCTTGCGGAAAATAGTTGGCCCATGCAAACCCTGCTGTTAATTTTATGCTGTTTGAAACATAATAAGTAACTCCTACCCTTACAATGCCTACAGAAAGATTATTGACAAAACGATCCTTCGTCCTCAGTTGAAAGTCAGTCCAGGTTCCCCATTTTTCGCTTAATCTTACCTGGTTAAAATAGGCCAGCCATGTCTCATCCAGGTGCTGTATATTTTTTGTTGTTTGAGCTATTGATATAGCTCCGGTGAAGAAAACAAAAACACCAGAAAAAATATATTTCAGCATTGGGTCAGTTTATATAAAAAGAGTGCAAATATAGTTCACTCTTTTTTATATAAAAACTACATCCCGAAAGAGATTAGGTTCTTTCTTTAATCTCATCATTAGCTACCGCAATCACATGGTCACCGGCTTTTATGGCACCAAAAACTTCTATTTTGTTCACTGTTTGGTTACCTGTGCTTACATCTACTTTAGTAATTTTATCACCGCTCATCACCAACACATATTTTCTTTCCGTAGAAGTAACCACTGCAGATTTCGGGACAAACAGGGCTTCTACATTTCCTTTTGAATACAACAGCACATCTGCAAACATGCCAGGTGCAAGTACGCCATCGTTGTTTAATACATCCACTTCCATTCTTTCGCTGCGGTATTGGGCGTTTACATTCATGGAAGAACGGTTGATATTGCCTGTTAGCTTTTTTCCCTGCAAGGCACTTACATAAAAGGACACGGTATCTTTATTTTTTAGGTTACCCGCTAACGCTTCAGGTATGTCTACCTGCAAACGGAGATGATCTATTTGTTTCAATTCCAGTATGGGCTTGTCTTTCAACGAAGCACTTATCAACGCCCCGGGATGCACATTCCTTTCGGTAATAACACCGGCAAATGGCGCCACTACTTTTAAATAATCCAGCATGGTTTGCTGCATTTGCCAGTTCGCTTTTTCTGCATTACTTACCGAACTGTCTGCCTCCATCTTTGCTTTTATGCTGGAGAGGTCGAGTGGTGAAATAGCGCCTGCAGTTTTAGCAGCTTCCAGCAGGCGCTGGTAACGTTCTTTGTCAATAGCAAAATCAGCTTTTGTGCGGGCATACTTTTCCCTGGCTTGTAATGCAGCCTGCACTAATTCCGGGGCTTCCAGCACCATCAGCACGGTGCCTTTCGCAACCCTTGAACCGATATCTACCAGTACAGTTTTTACATAGCCGTTCACTTTAGGAAATATGCTCACTTCCTGGAAGGCCGCCAACTGTGCCGGAAGTTTTATAGTGGTGGCTACGCCGCCTTTTTCAACAAGAGCGAGCGTGTATTTTGGGGCAGCGGATTTAGGTTCTAAAGGTTTATTTGGCGCTGCGTTGTTGGAAGTGCAGGAATAAATGAAGACAAATAAAAATGGATAAATAAAATATTTCATGTTGATAAATTTAGTGGTTACTATTTTCTGGTAATAAGGAAACTGATCCAAAAGATGCTTTCTGACGAACCCAGCCATACACTAGCGGTACAATAAATAAAGCTGCAAAAGTGGAGGCGATAAGACCACCAATTACTGCACGGCCCAACGGTGCAGACTGATCACCTGCCTCGCCCAGCCCGCTGGCCATGGGTATCATACCTGCAATCATAGCCAGGCTCGTCATTAAAATGGGACGCAACCGGATGCTTGCTGCTACGGTGGCTGCTTTAAAGGGATCTTTGTATTGCAACCGCAAAGCCTCCGCGTTGGTTACAATCAAAATAGCGTTGGCCACCGAAACACCCGTGCTCATAATAATACCCATGTATGATTGCAGGTTTAATGTTGCACCTGTAGCCAGCAGTAACAAAAGCGCACCCAGCAGTACTGCTGGTATGGTTGACACTACAGCAATGGCTACACCAAATGATTGATAATTTGCCGCCAATAGCAACAATATCACCACGATGGCCACCAGCAAACCTGTTTGTAAAGAGTCCAGTGTTTCTATTAGTAAAGACGACATCCCTTTTACTTCGGCAACCAGGCCCTTTGGCGGTGTACCTAAAGAACTGATCGCTTTTTGTACTGCCGTGGTTGCTGTGCCAAGATCATTTTTATAAATGTTGGCACTTACTGTTAAAAAACGTCGGGGGCCGGCACGGTCATATTCACCGGGCAAAGTATCAATCGTCATTTGTGCGATGTCAGATAAAATGGGTCTTGATTTTCCTTTTACCAGCGAAATAGATTGCAACTGTTCGATGGAGTTCATAATGTATTCCGGCACCTGTACCTGTACCTGGTAAGTATAAGCAACTTTCTGATCAAGCCATTGTACTTTTTCAGTAAAGCGGCTGGAAGAAGTAGCATCGGTAATACTCCTGGCCACTTCGTTCAGGTTGAGCCCCATCTGCGCCAAACGAAAGCGATCAATATTGATTTTAATGGTAGGGAATTTTAAAGGCTGTGCTATCTGTACATCCCGCAGGTAACTGATTTGTTTCAGACTATCCACCAGCCTTTTAGAATACAATTTTAATTCATCAAAATTTTTACCTGCCACCCGTACTTCAATGGGCGTGGAGGCTCCCTGCGCCATAATCTTTTCTGTTAATTCAATGGGTTCAAAAGATATGTTTAGCAACGGATAAGCCGCTTTTATATTCTGCCTTAATTTATCTTTTAATTCATCCAGGTTGGCCTTATAATTTTCTTCCAGGTTAACCTGCAAAACTGCTTCATGCGTACCGCTGTTAAAAATATAAAGGTTACTGGATCCATAACTGCTCGGTATCAGCCCAACATAGGCAGAACTGATTTTTATATTGCCGTTGGTAGTTGCTTTGATTACATCCAGTACCCCTTTTGTCGCTCTTTCGGTTTGCTCCAGCCTGGTACCATCCGGCTCTTTAATCCTTATCTGTAGTTGTCCGTTATTGGTTTTCGGCAGCAAATCTTTTCCGATGAAAACAAAACAACAACCTGCAGCTGCAAGAAACAAAATAAGGTACATCAACACAATGGGCTTCCGGTTAGGCATCCAGGTTTCCAGTTTATCTGCCAGTCCCAATTTAATGCGTTGAAAAAATCCATTCTCTTCCGGATGCTTTTTATCTTCCGCATTGTGCATATTTATTTCCCTGATTTCTTTATCATCCAAAGCCAGTCCTGCATGAGCATGCTGCTTTTCATGATGATACTGAAACATGTCTTCCTTCAATAACCAGTTAGCAATAACAGGCACCAGCGTTTGAGCCGCAATGAAAGAAACGATCATGGCAAAACCGATGGATAAAGAAAGTGGAAGGAACATCGCTTTTGGTACGCCATTCATTACAAAGGATGGTGCAAATACTGCCAGGATACACAATAGAATCAGCAGCAATGGAAAAGAAATTTCTTCACAGGCATCCAGGATGGCCTGCCGTTTATTCTTGCCCATCTCCAGATGCTGGTGTATATTTTCAATGGTTACCGTAGCCTGGTCAACCAATACACCGATGGCCAAAGCAAGTCCGCTCAATGTCATGATGTTGATGGATTGTCCCGCCATGTTGAGAAACAGCACACTACTTAATATGGCTACCGGAATAGTAATCACCACTACCAGGCTGCTTCGCCAGTCTTTTAAAAATAGTAACACCATCAGACCGGTAAGAATGGCGCCCAGTATCCCTTCCGTCATCAGACTTTTTACAGCATTGATAACAAATACAGACTGGTCAAACTCATAGCTGATGTTGACATCATCCGGCAACAGGCTTTGCATTTCGGGCAGCTTGCCTTTTAAAGATTGAACTACTGCCCAGGTAGAAGCATCGGCTGTTTTAACCACAGGGATATACACCGAACGTTTACCGTTGATGAGCGCATAATCCACAGTTACATCCGACGCATCCGCTACCGTACCAATGTCATGTATAAACACCGTAGCAACACCGTTTGTGGTAATGGGAATGTCTTCGAACTGCTGCACTTTTTCTTCCAGTGAATTTACAGTGGTCACGTACATCATGCTATCTACCCTTAAATTACCTGAGGGACTCATGCTGTTACTTTTGGAAATAGCTTCCACCACCTGGTCGGGTGACAAATTATAGCGGAGCAATTTTTCCGGATCCACATTCACCACTACCGATCTTGAGTTGGCACCAAATGGTGGCGGTGCAGACAAGCCCGCCACTGTAGAAAACATCGGTCGAACACGGGTTACCGCAAGATCATAAATCTCTTTTAACGATTTTGTCTGGCTGCTGAAAACCAACTGACCCACGGGTAATGAAGAAGCATCAAACCGGATCACCTGCGGAGGTAATGCACCGGGTGGAAAAAACTTTGAAGCTCTGTTTACCTGTAAGGCCACCTGCGCCGATACTTCGGCCATATCAGTGCCTTCGTAAAAAGAAAGTTTGATCAGGGTAAGACCCTGTATGTTTTTACTTTCTATATTTTTTATCCCATTCACGTATAAAAACTGGTCCTGCATACGCGTGGCAAAAAAACCCTCCATTTGCTGCGGACTCATGCCACCATACGATTCAATTACATAGATTGTTGGAAGGTTCAATTTGGGAAAAATATCAATCGGAATTTTCCGGATCGCCATAAAAGAAAACAACAACAATCCTGTAAAAAGTACCAGTATGGTAATGGGCCTTTTTAATGCTGCTCGTACCATAATTAGTTATTTAATTGTTTGAATAAATTGAGTAAGATTACCGGTGGCAGCGGCTTTCTCCAGCTGCGTCATATACCAGTCATTCAGTGTTTCGATGTAATCGGTCTGCGACCGGTACAATACAAACGACGCATTGGTGAGATCGATCAAAGAAATAATGCCTGCTTTATACTGTGCCAGTTTCTGCTGGTAAGTATCCTGGGCTGATTGATACTGCACCGGCAATTCTGTTAAATTAGCCAGCGTGGTTTGCAGGGCATTGTCGGCCTGATGGGCAGACGATAGCAGGGATAATTTTTGCTGCCGTAAATCGTATTCGCTTGCCTGCAATTGGTAGCGGTTAATGGCCAGCTTATCCCGTTTGGTGATGCCGTTAAAAAGATTGTAGGTAAACGCCACACCCACAGCATAATTAAAACGCTGGTAGCCCAGCCCGTTCGCCAGCGACTTGTACTGATCATTATATTGAATGCTGGAACCCCTGCCCCAGGAGCTGCCGGCCAGTAATATTTTTGGAAGATAGCTTTTGCTGATGAGGTGCTGATTGGCTACAAAAATATCCCGTTTTTTAGCGTAATAATCTACCAGGGGATTATTGAGCGTGTCCATCATAAAATCAGCCGCCAAAGGCATTTTGGTCATTGGGTTGATGGGTACCGAATCTAACGTTATACTATTACCTGGTATCCCTGTTAAATAAGCTAATTGTTCCTTTAACTGGTTTACATTTCCCAGTGTTTGGTTGTAACTTATTTTAGTTTTAGACAGTTCTGCTTTGGCCAGGGATGAATCTGCACCTGGTTTTATACCGGCTGCGGCAAGCGCCTGTATAATTTGGAAGATGCTTTGATACCTGTCTGTATTTTGCTGGTCGGCACTAAGCCGGTATTGATTTTTTAGAATAGTAAAATACAGTTTGGCAACATTCAAATCCAGGAAATACTGCTCCTTTTTCAGGTCTGTTTCTGCCAGGTTCAGGTATGCCCTGGCCGTGTTTAGTTTTGCCTGATTTAGTCCAAAATTATCCAGTTCATACTCACTGTACAATACGGCAACATTGCCTGTAACAGGTTGTGAAATATTTTCACCCCGGATACTTCCTGAGGTAGAAGGCGTCATGCCAAAAGTGAAAAAACTACCGGCAAGTGAATTGGCCGATCCCAGGTTTAATTGCTCGCTAAATTTAAGCTGTGGTAAAAAAGAATGTTTTGTATCGGTAATGCTAGCTTTGCCCGATTCAATCAACGCTTTCTTCTGCATCAATAACGGCAGGTAATTGTGGGCGCTGCCAATAAGGCTGGATAAGGAATAATTCTTTGTTTGTGCAAATACAAAAGGTGCCTGTAACAATAATAAAATACTGATTACAGAAATGTACCTTCTTCTTACAAAAGGAACCATAATTAATAATTAAGGTGAACAATGTTGAAACCAAATAAATATCAGGCAACAGCAGGCGGTCCCCTTAATGTATGTGTAAGTAAGTGAAAGGAGGCAAGTGAAGGATTAAGATAATTACCAAAGGATTTTAGTGCTGCAATGAATACCGGTATTTCAAAAGAAACAGGTACCCAAAAAGGAATAGTTGCAGGTTCAAATCGCTTATTTAAACGTAAGGTGGAAAGTTTACAGCTTGTTTTATCTGTATAATTTTGGAGTACACCCGAATTTTTTGAAGAAGGGCTGGTGTAAAATGCCCCCGCATTTTTATTAGCGGATATACTGTCATGACTAACAAAAATCTGTACTAAAAAAAACGGAAGATAAAAAAGCAACGCAGCTATTTTAAAAATACTAAAAAATATATTCCGCCTTTTATACTGCATATGTCATCTAAAACTTGTGTAAGAATTTAGTCTGCAAATGTCAGTTTAACTTTTTCAATTTTTACACCTCTTTTGTAAATAGATTGTTAACAATAAATATTTTATTAGTCTGCTGATGATCTGATTACCAAAAAGAAAGGCTGGTTAAATTCAGAAATAGATTAACCAGCCTTTAAATACTTACTGCAATTCACAGTAATCTTTTATTCAATATTTCTAACTGCTTTAATTAATTGATCAGGCTTACAAAAGCAAATGATTTATTTGTTCAATAAACCATCCAGTGTAATTGCTATATAATATAATGCACCAATGGTTGGGCCACCAGCATACTCCAGGTGCCTGTTATTTAAAATGTTGGTGCCTCCCAATTTAACGGTTGCTTTTACGGCAGGTAGCCTGCAGGTTAGCTGCGCATCAAGATTATGGATGGCAGCTATTTTACCGGTTACCAGCGGGCTTTCCCATAAAAAACTGTTCTGCCATTTCCACACAATATTAAATCCCACATTCCTGGTAATTGATCTGTTTCCAAACGAAAGGTTACTGGTCCAGTCGGGCGTATTAAAACCCGTTGTAAATAAATCAGGAGATTTGATTCCCTTTATCTTATTGTAATTTAAGTTTCCTGAAATTGTATAGGTTTTAAAGAAATTATAACTAACACCCAATGAGGATCCATAGGTAGTGTACTTATTTTTTGCATTGGTGTATACCCGGTAACGGTCCTGGCCATTACTTGCCGCGGTAGCCGGAGAAGTAGCAGTAGCATCCTTTGCCTGTTGCGCATCCCGGTTACGGTCAACCATGGCCAACACTGCACCATCAGCGCCAATTGTTTCAGCAATGGGAACAAACACCTGTACCTGTCCTAAAAATCCATCATAGATGTTGGCATAAGCGTCAAAATCTACAAACACTTTATTGTTGACTACAGCACTTTTATAGCCAACTTCAAAAGAGTTGATACCTTCAGGCCGGCCATTTGGCAATGATGCAGGCTTTAGTAAACTGCGGTTGGCCAATGCAGCAGAGTCGCTGTTGCCCGCAAATTTAACGGCTGCGTTAAAAGCTGCTACTGAACTTTGTGTATAGCTGTTTTCGCGGTAGCCCAGGCCTTCGTTAATGATGGGCAGTATACCTACCCTTTTTACCCTGCCATTGTTTACGTAACTCAATGCCTCAAACAGTGCGGGAAAACGATAGCCCTGCTGAAAAGTAACCCTGAAGTTATGTTTTTCTTTCACCGTATAAACCGCGGCGAAACGCGGCGTTAGTTTTGCCGTAAATTCAGGATTGTAATCCGCCCGCAATGAGCCCCATAATTTTAATTTTTCGTTGAAAAGGGTTTTGGTAACCTGCGCAAAACCGCCCAACTTTTTATAGTAAATATTGCTGCCAAAACTGCCGTCTGCCAGAGGTGTATTTCTTTCTGCAACGGGCCTTTTAAAATCAACAAAATTATTACCATCGGGTATCAGTTCGTATACTCTTGCATCGCCGCCAATTAACAGGCTAAAATATTTTACCTGTTTGGTAAGATCCCATTGACCTTCTACATGATATAGGTGACTTTTTTGAATTAAGGCCGCACCACCGGTTGCCGGTGCATTGGGAATAGCGCTTGACTTGATATCCCAGTTATTTATTTTTATGATGGAATCTTTTACCCTGTTAAAGTAGGGTGTACCAGGTTCTGCACGGCCTGCATCGGCAAGCTGGCGTGCATATTGAGTTGCCTCAGCGAGGTTGTAAGACGTTAATGCTCCGCCATGAGAAGTGGCAAATGAATTCAATGCAGTTTTGTATTTTGAAGCCCAGGCACTGTTGCTTCCTCCGGTGTATAAATCAAGATTATCTGCCAACGGTTTTACGTTATAACTATCGCCTGAATTTTCAATGGAAGTATATGCCCTGATAGTAAAAGTAGTACCCTTCAATTCTATCTGGTGATTTTGTACCACTACATTATCTAATTTAATTTTATTACCTCTTTGAAAAATACCGTCCATTTTACCTACGCGGTAAGTATAACTTAAAGTAGTGCCGGGTGTTATTTTATACTGCAGTGCGGCATCAAATTTCAGGTTATTTACTTTCGGATCTACCAGATCTTTTTCCCAATAACCGGTACGGGCCACTGTTAAAGTTTTGTTGGTTGCGCCATCTATTTTTAAACCCGTTATAGAAACCGTATTGCTGCCGGCGAGTGCATCGTCGCCATATTTATTCCAGCCGTCAAAGGCAATATTATTAACACCGTTTAATGCAGGGTACGATGGGTTAGCTGTATTTTTATTATTGGGGTTCTGGTCTAATCTTGTATCTGAAATCCAGTCAATCCCCTGCAGGTAACTTCCATTTAATTTAAAAGCAAATTTATTTTTAAAGGCTTTTGCATAGCGTATTGCCGTTTCAGTTAGCAAGCCAGGAGAATGGTCAATTCCATCCACATGGTTTACACCGGTACGTTGAAAAACACTCAGTCCCTCTGATGTAAACGGATTTTTTGTAATCAGGTTCGACATTCCGTTGATAGCATTCATACCATACAAAGCAGAAGCTGCGCCGGGTGTTACCTCTATGCTTTGAATGTCGAGTTCTGTTGGCCCAATCGCATTACCCAGAGGCACGCCCAACGTAGCGGCCTGCATATCTATCCCATCTACCAATTGCATAAATCGAAAATTATTGGGGATATTAAATCCCCTGGTATTGGGTACTTTAAAAGTGAGAGAAGAAGTGATTAACTGTACACCTTTTACATTTCCAAGTGCATCGTAAAACGAAGCTGCGGGTGTTTCCTTTAATGCTCTTACATCCAGCTTTTCAATACTTACCGGCGATTTTAATATTTTCTCTGAAGTGCGACTTGCCGTTACTACCACTTCATTGGCCAGGTATGTCTGGCTGGTTAATTGTATCGCCAGTTTAGAACGGGCATTTTTGATTTCAATTTCCTGCGGCGAAAAACCTACTGACGAAATGACAACTTTAAAAGGAAATATCTGATTCACCACCAATGAAAATTTACCGTTTGAATCTGTAATGGTTCCTTTGGAAGCACCTTTTACGGCAACGCTTACAGAGGCCAGTCCTTCGTGACTTTCCCCCACTACCTTACCATTTAAAATTACGGTGCCATTTAACTGCCCGGCTGCTATGACCGGGAATAAAAATAATATTGCTAATAGCTTTCTCATTGCGTTGTGTTATTTTTTTATTAAACAGGTGGTTTATTAATTGATTGCAACAACTACGTTTAGTTGCGTTGTATATTCTGCGTCAACATCGAAAACGGGTATCTTTTAAAATCATACTGGCTGTAAGGGGTTAATATAGTCTATCATTTTAGTAGACTATCTATTCAAAAAAATGATTGTTCTAATTACAGACCTTTTTCGGAGATTTACCGTCTAAAATCCGTTTATCATTACCGGCACAATAATATTGCGTGCTTATATTTTGTAAACACATAGTTTTAGTTATTTATCAGTCTATTATTTTAGTAGACTATATGTTCAAAAAAAATTCTTTTTTACATTAGGTGTACAATTGCTTTCCACAAACTGTTTAAGCTTGTAATAATAACAAGAGAACCCACTAAAATAAACATAGTTTTTAATGGAAGTTTACCTACCAGTCTTGCTGCTATGGGGGCTGCAATTAAGCCGCCAATAATTAATCCGGCTATTTGAAAAATAGGAATAGTTTTAAGTAAAATAAAAAAAGTGATGGAGCTGGTTAACACCACAAAAAATTCTGCCAGGCATACAGAGCCTATCACATACCGGGGGCTTTTGCGTTTCGCCATTAAAGTACTTGTAACCAATGTACCCCAGCCACCACCGGCAAAAGCATCCACAAAACCTCCTACAGAAGCAAGCCAGCCTGCTTTTTTTACCTTATCGTGTGCCTTGCGTTTATTAAATGCCTTTTTTATGATAAAATAACCCAGGTACAATGTATAGATTGCCAAAGGAATTTTAACCCGGTCAGCATATTTTTGAAAGAAAAAAGCACAGCCTGCACCAATAATGGCACCGATTATACCCGGTATAACAATGGCTTTAAATAATTTTTTATTGATGTTTCCAAAGCGATGATGGCTGTAACCAGATACACCGCTGGAGAAAACCCTGGCCGAATGCACCTGGCTGCTTACAAAGGCCGGCGGAACACCGAAGGCCAATAAAAACGTAGTGCAAATAGTACCATACCCCATGCCCAGCGAACCATCCGACATTTGAGCCAGGAAACCAATAGCAAGCATTATTAAAAAAGTTTTTGCATCTATCTTACCAGATAACTCACCTATATTTTCGGTAATTTTATTAAAAGGAACGTAGGATAAAATACCATGCCCCACTATCATCAGTAAAAAAGCCAATAAGCACCACATTACTATCCTGGGCCATTTTTTTTGTTCCGGTAAATTTTCATTTTCAAGAAATGCCTGTTTGGATACCAGCACTTTTGTAAGCTCGTTGAGCTTTTTTACCTTTTCATCAAAACTTCCGTTAATGCTGTTTCGAATAATTTGTACATTGTTCAACACACCTTCCATTTCGTCCGGTATCATATCCCCTATTACTTCTTTTAAACGCTTTGCTACCGTAGGCGATTTACCATTGGTTGAAATGGCAATTTTAAGACTGCCTTTCTGAATAATTGAACCAAGGTAAAAATCACATAGCTCAGGTTTATCGGCTACATTAATTAATATCCCCATACGGTGTGCATCCCTTGCAATTTCACTACTGATAACAGGATCATTGATGGCTGCAATGGCAATATCAGCAGCATCGAAATCGCTGATATGGTAAGGCCTTTCCAACAACGTGATAACGGAAAACCCTTTACTATATTCTTTTATTTCATCACTTATATTTAAGGCAACCAATGTAATGATGGCCGAAGGCGAATTGGAAAGTATTGCCTGCAACTTTTCCATGCCCACATAACCACCTCCCACTATCAGTACTCGTATTTGCTTCAGCTTTAAAAAAACAGGAAAAAGTTCATTCCGCTCTGCCAGGGTTGTTGTTGTCATTGGATGCAAATATATAATAATCTCTACTAAATTAGTAGACTACTGAAAATATTTTTTTCTTTCCCTTAAAAACCGTTGGCTTTAAATAGATAACCGTACCGAATCTTTCTAATTTACACACTATCTACCTGCTTAAATTTATTCGCCTTCACGCATATACAAAACACATATTACCAAAACCCAATTGTTACTGTTTTTAGTGATGGTAGTTTTTTGAACTAAGCCTCCCTTCCATTATTTATTGGCTAAAACTATTGCTGCTGAGCCAACTATGTTCAATAGCCAAACAATCAACGCCACTTTAGTGTATAATAGTTCAACCAATCGAATTTTAATAATAGTACGGGAGTTTAACATGTACCCGATGCAAAAGTGTTTTTTTTGGTTTCGCAGACTTATCAGGTAAAATTATTCATATTTAGTGTCAACGGGTATTCAATGAAGATTTTTAGTTGGTTTTGCATTTTAAAACCCAAGGTTTATTTTAACTTGCACTAATAAGATAAAGCAGTTTAGCTGCCATAAAAAAGCACATTAAAATTTACAAACAATATGAACAATTTAAAAGATAAAGTAGCCTATATAACAGGCGGTAGCAAGGGCATTGGATATGGCATTGCAAAAATATTATTGGGTAGCGGTATGCGGGTAGCCATTACCAGCCGCAGCCTGCAGGCTGCACAGCAAGCGGCGGCATCGTTAAGCAACGATCCGTTAAGAGTGCTGGCAGTACAGTCGGAAGTTAGTTCGCTGGCAGCAGAAACCGATGCCGTGAAGAAGGTAACAGATCATTTTGGACAACTGGATGTATTGGTGGCCAATGCCGGAGTAGGCCATTTTGCACCCATAGAAACCCTGAGTGAACAGGATTGGAAAAGCATGATAGATACCAACCTGACCGGCGTTTTTAACAGCGTTAAAGCCTGCATTGATCCGTTAAAACAAACCAAAGGATATATTATTACCATCGCCAGCCTGGCAGGCACCAATTTCTTTGCCACGGCATCCGGCTACAATGCCAGCAAGTTTGGACTGGTAGGTTTTACGCAGGCCATTATGCTCGACCTGAGACAATACGGTATTAAAGTAACTACCATTATGCCTGGTTCGGTAGCTACCAATTTTAATGATCATACGGTTGATGAAGTGGATGTTTGGAAAATACAGCCAGAAGATATTGGCCAGATGGTGCAGGATCTTTTAAACATGAACCCTCGCACTTTGCCCAGCAAAATTGAAGTAAGACCATCTTCAACTGGAAAATAAAACTAATTTTTAATATCATCTTCTTCCCGGTGACTGTATAACAGGAAGAAGATGATTTTTAATGCGGAAAATATGATGGTATAGAATTTTTTATTCCGTCATCCTGCCATATTTTTTTTCAAAATGTTTTTCCAACCCGGGCAAACAGTCTTTTAGTTGCTGCATACTCTTCAGTACAAAATACTGCTTTTGAAAACTGTCTTTTATGTACGGCGTTTCAATAATTTTTCTAACATCAAAAGGCACTTTTGCCGGTGTGTCAGAAAGCGCATACACAGTTTCGCCGATGGAACTTAAAATTCCTGCGCCATAAATTTTTAATTGTTCTCCTTCCTGTACCAAACCAAATTCAATTGTGTACCAGTATAATCTTGCAATGGCTTCAATCACCTCCTCATTGGTACTGTATTTTTTTGCAATCTCCGACAAGCCGTGAAGATAGTCACAGATATAGATATCCGTTAACATGGGCACATGGCCAAACACATCGTGAAACATATCCGGCTCTTCGAGGTAATCAAGATTTTGTGGTTTTCGTATCCAGGTAGTTGCCGCAAATTGCTTTTCAAATATTTTTTCAAAAAAATAATTATTATCAATTAGTCCCGGTACAGCATATATGCTCCACCCGGTAATATTGCGAAGCAGCTTATTCACTTCATCAAAATCAGGAATCGCAGATGCCGTAAAATTGAGTTGCTGAATACCGGTTAAAAAATTGCTATAGGCAAATTGCTCTACTGCTTTTAATTGTCTTTCAAATAGCAAGAACCAGGTATGCTGCTCTTCAGGAGTATATAAATGATAACGTTGCGAAATCATAAAAAAGATTTTAGCTTGATGAAAATATGATGATGATAAGTCCACGGCCGGACGAACTTTTTATTGTATGCCAGCAGGAAAAATCAAAAGAGAGGGTTAATTATTAGATGGACCATGGGAGGAAATTAATACACAGAAATCTATACGGGTCTTCGTTTGCGGGCTTTTAATGGCGTTATAAATTTTATTTTCTGTAGCATACACAAATCATTTAAACAACCAATGGCTTTTTATTATTCTCCGGGAAAGAATAGTTCAGTTAACATGGTTAAGTACAACCAACGGTAAAAGTAAAAATTTTAGTGTAATTATACAGTAGATAATTATTAAAATATTTGAAAACATTCAGGGGTGAGTGTAAAAAACAGCAGTGAAATTTATTATCCGAAAGATTATTGCACGAAAAAAAATGCGGTTGGAGGTTTCAAATATTTTCTGGAAAAGTGCACTGGTGGGTCTGTTGGGTGAAAAGATAATCCAGGGAAGAAGCTTTCATTTGCAACGAAGCATAAATTAGATGGTACTCTTACAGCTT
>NZ_JACMOO010000222.1 GCF_014377975.1 Ferruginibacter sp. | reverse complement strand
GGATCAGCAACGACATAACCGCTTTCTGCACCAGCCGTTGGTGTCCAGTCATCTGTAGATATTTGACCGCCATTGCTGCTGCTTAAAATCCTTACTGTGCTGTTATCCTGTTGTGCTGCCAATATTCTGTAAGGAAAATGATTGTCTGTTGAAACCCTGTAAAACTGTGCTGTTGGCTGGTTTTGGTATGTGCTCCAGTTATTACCTGCATCAAAACTTACTTGTGCACCTCCGTCATCTGCAACAATCATTCTGTTAGCATCTTCGGGGTCAATCCAAAGATCATGGTGATCGCCATGAGGAGTGTTGATGGCTTTAAAAGTTTTACCGGCATCTGTACTTTTATACATGCCAACATTTAAGGCATAGACTATATTTTCATTTTTAGTATCTGCAAAAACTTTACTAAAATACCAGGCCCGCTGAAGAATATTTGCATCGTCTGTTTGTTTTTCCCAGGTATTTCCACCATCATCGCTGCGGTATAAACCACGGCTTTTGCATTCTATTATTGCAAAAATTCTTTCGGGGTTTACAGCACTTACTGCAATACCAATATTGCCTATTACTTCATTTTTCGGTAACCCTTTTTTGTTCATTAAGTTAGTCCAGGTTTCACCGGCATCGGTACTTTTCCATAAGCCACTGCCTGGGCCACCACTTTCAAGACTGTAGGGCGTACGTTTTACATTCCAGGTACTTGCATATAAAGTAGATGGGTTTCCCGGTTCCATCACAAGTTCTGCAGCTCCCGCATTTGCATTAGCGTACAAAACTTTTCTCCAGTTTTTACCGCCATCTGTTGTTTTATAAACACCACGATCTTCGCTTGAACCAAACAAATGTCCAATGGCCGCTACCCAAACAATATCTGGGTTTTTGGGGTGAATAATGATGCGGCTAATATGTCTTGTATTTTTTAAAGAAAGTAATTTCCAGCTTCTGCCGGCATCATCGCTGCGCCATATTCCATTTAATCCTTCACTTACATTACCACGCAAAGTATTTTCACCTTCACCGGCATATATAATACTTTCATCGCTTGGTGCTACTGAAACAGCGCCAATGGAGCCACCAAAATATTTATCAGAAATGTTTTTCCAGTTGCTGCCGCCATCTGTCGTTTTCCATACGCCACCACCGGTTGCACCAAAGAAAAAAGTATTTTTGTTTTTGTAACTGCCTGCAACAGTACCGCTGCGGCCACCTCTAAATGGGCCAACCTGCCTGTATTTTACATTACTAAAAATGGTAGAGTCTGCAAACGCAACACTGCGTTTCTCTTTTTGAGCATGCACTTTATTTACAGCAAACAAAGCTGTGATGCATAGTATTGTTTTTATCATAAGCTGGTTTAAGGATTGAAATTTACGAAAATGAAATGACGAAAGGAAACCTTGCACCAAGAAAAATTATTCTTAATCGTAAAATAGTTTAAAAATATTCAGGTGTTTTATACAATATGATCAGCAGTATTATGATCATCTGTAATTACATCATATTCAAATATTTCTTTTGAAAAAGCGGCCTCCATTTTTTGTCTGTCAAAATCGTTTTCATTATTTGCAATAAAAATCGTTGCTACGCCATTGCCAATAAAGTTGGTGATGGCACGGGCTTCGCTCATAAACCTATCTACACCCAATAACAAGGCAAGTCCTTCAACAGGAATTACTTTTACCGCAGAAAGGGTAGAAGCAAGCACAATAAAGCCGCTGCCCGTAACGCCTGCAGCACCTTTAGATGTTATCATTAAAATACCGATTACTGTAAAAATTTGTGCGGCAGTTAATTCAATATTAAAAACCTGCGATAAAAATAATACTGCCATAGATAGATAAATAGTAGTACCATCTAAATTAAAAGAGTAACCTGCTGGTACTACCAAACCTACCACAGGTTTGCTGCAACCCATCCCTTCCAGCTTTTCCATAAGAGATGGCAGTGCCGCTTCGGATGAAGAAGTGCCCAGCACAATCAAGAGTTCTTCTTTTATATAATTTAAAAAACGAAAGATATTTATTTTATAAAAACGTAAAATTAAACCCAGCACAACAAAAATAAAAATGGCCATGGTTGCATAAACAGTTATCATTAATTTACCAAGCGGCAATAATGTGGCAATACCATATTTACCAATCGTAAAAGCCATACCACCAAATGCACCAATGGGTGCAAGCAGCATAATAAAATGTAACCCTTTAAACACATATTTAGATGCGGTTGTAAGCATCTCCGTAATTTTAGCGGCATTGGAAAATTTATTTAAACACAGGCCGAATACAATTGAAACCAGAAGAACCTGTATTGTTATATTTTCTTTTAAAAACTGCAGCCAGCTGAAAGATTTTGCAGCAGAAGTATATTGGGCAATATCTGCAGGCTTTACTGCATTTATCTGTACGCCACTACCGGGTTGTATAAGCCATGCAGCTGCTATGCCAATGAGCAGTGCAAAGGTTGTAACAATTTCAAAATATAGGAGTGCTTTGCCACCAACCCTGCCAACTTTTTTAAGATTGTTCATACCACTAATTCCCAATGATATGGTCAGAAAAATAATGGGATAAATAAACAGCTTTATTATTTCTATAAAATACTTTCCCAATGGTTGCATTTGTATTGCAGTTGTTGGTGCAAAATGCCCTAGCAATGC